>JBBSMH010000042.1:0-10736 GCA_038233275.1 Sphingomonadales bacterium
CACCCTCCTCGGCACGGCGCAGGGTAAACACCGGCGGGCCGTTGGTCCCGGCGGCGCCCATATGGATATGCGCGGCCGTGATCGGGCCGATGTTGCGAATTTTGTTGAGATCCCAGCACACCTGGCCGAATCCGTCGGAAATGGTGATTTCCGCCTCGCCGTAGCCGTCCGTATCGCCGCCGCCCACTTCGGCCGCCCCGGTCAGCGTGGCATAATAGGTTTCGCCGGTCTCCTCGGCGATTCCTTCTTCGAGGGTCGCGCAACCGGCAAGTGCGAGAGCCGCCGCGGGGCCCGCCAAAATACATGCAGTTCTCATGGTGTACTCTCCTGGGTTTCGATTGCAGTCCCACCCACGGTGTAGAAAACAATTGTTAGCGCCGGTTAGTTCCCCGCTGCGAAGTGCGCCACAGCCTCTTCACTCCCACTCGATCGTGCCCGGCGGTTTGCTGGTGTAGTCGTAGACCACCCGGTTGATGCCCTTCACCTCGTTGACGATGCGAGTGGCGACCTGGGTCAAAAAGCTTGAATCGAATGGATAGACGTCGGCGGTCATCCCGTCGGTGCTGGTGACCGCACGCAAGCCGCACACGCTGTCGTAGGTGCGGCTGTCGCCCATCACGCCCACGGTCTTGACCGGAAGCAGCACGGCGAAGGCCTGCCAGATCGCATCGTACAGCCCGGCATTGCGGATTTCCTCGAGGTAGATCGCGTCGGCCTTGCGCAGGATGTCGCACCTCTTACTGGTGACTTCGCCGGGGATGCGGATGGCGAGACCGGGGCCCGGAAAGGGATGGCGGCCGACGAACACTTCGGGCAGGCCGAGCTCGCGGCCGAGATCGCGCACTTCGTCCTTGAACAGCTCGCGCAGGGGCTCGACCAGTTTCATATTCATCCGCTCGGGCAGGCCGCCGACATTGTGGTGGCTCTTGATCGTCACGCTGGGCCCGCCGGTGAAACTGACGCTTTCGATCACATCGGGATAAAGCGTGCCTTGCGCGAGGAAATCCGCCCCGCCGATCTTCCTCGCCTCTTCTTCGAACACGTCGATGAAGGTCTTGCCGATGAACTTGCGCTTCTTTTCCGGATCGGTCTCGCCCGCGAGGCCGGAGAGGAACTGTTCCTCAGCGTCCACGTGAACCAGCGGGATGTTGTAATGGTCGCGGAACAGCGTGACGACCTGCTCGGCTTCGTTCATCCGCATCAGCCCGTGATCGACGAAGACGCAGGTGAGCTGCTCGCCGATCGCCTCGTGGATCAGCACCGCGGCGACCGCGCTGTCGACCCCCCCGGACAAGCCGCAGATGACCTTTCCGCTGCCCACCTGCGCGCGAATTTCCTCGATCTTGGTCTTGCGAAATTCGGCCATGGTCCAGTCGCCCGCGAGCCCGCAGACGTGGCGCACGAAATTGGCCAGCAGCCGCCCGCCGTCGGGCGTGTGGACGACCTCGGGGTGGAATTGCGTGCCGTAGAACTTGCGCGCCTCGTCGGCGATCACCGCAAAGGGCGCGCCGTCGCTGGTGGCGACGATCTCGAACCCCTCGGCGAAACGGGTGACTTTGTCCCCGTGGCTCATCCACACCTGGTGGCGCTCGCCCACTTGCCACAACCCGTCGAACAGCGCGCAGTCCTCGGTCACCGTGAGATAGGCGCGGCCGAACTCGCCCCCTTCTCCCGTCTCGTGCCCCGGACGGACTTCGCCGCCGAGCTGGTGGGTCATCACCTGCTGGCCGTAGCAGATCCCGAGTATCGGCACCCCTGCTTCGAACAGCGCGTCGGGCGCGCGCGGGCTGCCTTCGTCGGGCACGCCGGCGGGCGAGCCGGAGAGGATAATGCCCTTTGGGCGGAGCCGCTCGAACGCCTCCTCGGCCAGGGTGAACGGCGCGATTTCCGAATAGACCCCCGCCTCGCGCACCCGGCGCGCGACCAGCTGGGTCACCTGACTGCCGAAATCGACGATGAGAATGGAATCGGGAAGGTGCTCTGGCTGCATGGCGTGCGGTTAGGCAGCGCAAGCGATCAAGTCCAGTCGGAGCGCGGTCAGGTTTGATGCGCTGGTCGCACCATTGCAACAAACGCAACACTCGCTGACCAAATCGCACTTTCGTTCGCCATCAAGCAACATTATTCCAGCCTCACAAGCCGGACACGGGATGCGACACCCCGCTTTCGGCTCCAGAACAGGAGAAGCGACATGCGCGTAGCAGTCCACCTTCTGGCCTTCCTTGCGGCAAGCGCCGTCAGCACGCTGATCCTCTCTCCCACGATCGCGTGACGGCCTTCCCCCCCGCAGGGTGATATGGCAGCGAGTAGAGACGCGGCCGCCGACTTCCTCTCCCCCCAACCCATCGGCGCCGCGTCTCGAAAGCGCCGCCCGCCCGATCTCGCCTGTCGAGAGATTGCCGCCTAGCGGCGCTGATCGTCCTCGTCCGCATGCGCGCAGCCAGGCGGGGTGAAGCTGAGTTTGGCGAGGCGCCAGTGCGGGTCCTCGCCCATGAGATCGCGCAAATCGGGCAAGTCTCGCGGCGGATGGATATTGCCGATGTCGGCGAGAATGTACCTCCCCGATTCGCGCAGCCGGACATGCCCCTCGGGCCACATCGCCTGGAGCCGTTCGCGCAGGCGGCGCGCTTCGGGCGACATTTCCGCGCCCCTGAGCGCGCGCGGCACGCTGTCGAGCAGTTCGGCAGCAGCGGTGCGTATGTTCTTGAGCCCGTCGTACAGGATGGAAAGCGAGATAGCCGCTGCGGCCGCCGAATCGGCCCACCAGAAACCCAGCCCGACGCCGAGAATCCCGGCAATACCCGCCAGTCCCGTCTGCCAGTCGGCTTTCTGCATGTCGGCATCGGTGTGCAGCACCTTGTCGCGCAGTTCCTCCGCAACAGGTTTCTTCATCCGGCCCAGGATAACCGGCACGATCACCGAATAGATCAGCGCCGCGATCATCACCCAGCCCAGCCAGATCGTATTTCCGAACAGCGCGACGGGGCCGATCGTGGGGTGTTCACCCCCGAGGATTCCCATCATCCCGCCATACAGCAACCAGGCGCCCATCGTGGCGAGCACCACCGCGCTGGCGAGAAAGGCGAGGCTGTTCACGCGCACGAAGCCGTAAGGGTATTTCTCGGTCGGCTCGCGGGGCTCGAGCTTCGTCGCGACAAGCCAGGTTATGGCGGGCACGAAGCCCAGCATGTCCTCGAGGAATGCGGTCTTCATCGCCTGGCTCGACCCCATGGCGAAGTACATAACCAGCACAACCGATCCCATTCCGGCAAGCGTCCACCACTCCAGCTTCCTGGCCTTGGCGATGGCCGGACGAATATCGGACGGGATCTGGATCATGGGCGCGAGGCCTGCTCGACCAGCATCACCCAGCCGTTCTCACCGTTGCGCATCGCGAACCGTGGGACATGCTCGTATTTTGGCGGTTTGGCGCGCCAGCCCAGGGCACTGCCGAAATGGACTTCCCTTGCCCAGGGGCTCGCTTGCGGAAAATGGCCATAAACGAGGTCCAGTCTGCCATCCTTGAGGTCGGACAGCACGGCCTCGCTTTCGCCCTCATGGCGCTCGACCCGGGCGCCGGTGAGCTTTGAAAGCCGGCGCAGAGCGCCCGTCGCGGCTTCATCGGGCGCCGCTTCCCCGACCCAGCCGAGCCGGATGACGCCCGTTTCACGCACCAGCGCCTCGGTGCGTTCGGGATCGCGCGGGATGTCCGCACAGGCTGACAGGGCCAGCGTTGCGGCGAGGGCAAGCGCGAGCTTCATGGTCGCAAAACGAGCGTGAAAAGCGCGGGTTCCGCCCGTCAGCTCAACACGCGATGACGTTGACCGCGAGCCCGCCTTGGCTGGTTTCCTTGTATTTGCTCGACATGTCGAGCCCGGTCTGGCGCATCGTCTCGATGACCTGGTCCAGGCTGACGCAGGTCTCCGCCTCGGTCCGGTGGAGCGCGAGCCGCGCGGCGTTGACCGCCTTGACCGCGCCGATCGCGTTTCGCTCTATGCAAGGGACCTGCACCAGCCCGCCGACCGGATCGCAGGTCAGGCCGAGATTGTGCTCCATGCCGATCTCGGCGGCGCTGGCGACCTGTTCGGGCGTGGCGCGCCACAGCGCCGCAAGCCCGCCCGCCGCCATCGAGCAGGCGACGCCGACTTCGCCTTGGCAGCCCATTTCCGCGCCCGAAATGCTGGCGCGCTGCTTGTAGAGCAGGCCGATGGCGCCCGCGGTGAGCAGAAAGGCGCGCCGACTGTCGCGGCAGGGTTTGTCCTCGGCGTCCCGGCAATAGAAGCGCATCACCGCGGGGATGATCCCGGCCGCGCCATTGGTCGGCGCGGTGACCACCCTGCCGCCCGCGGCGTTTTCCTCGTTCACCGCCATGGCGAAACAGTTGAGCCAGTCAAACAGCTGCTCGCGCTCGTTCGATTGCGGATTGGCGGAAAGCTTGTCCCACAAATCGGGCGCGCGGCGCTGCACCTTCAGGCCGCCCGGCAACGTGCCGCGTTGCCGCAGCCCGCGATCGATGCATTGATCCATCGCCGCGGCGATAAGATCCAGCCCGGCCTCGGTGCGCGCGCGGGGGCGCAACGCGTCTTCATTGGCGAGCACCAGATCGGCAATCGAGAGGCCGCTCGCAGTGCAGGAGGAGAGCAGTTCTTCCGCCGAGCCGAAATCATGCGGCACGCGGGTTCCCGAGGCGATCCGGTCGTCCTTCGGCTTGCGCCGCAATTGCGCCTCGCTCGCCACGAAACCGCCACCGGTCGAATAATAGGTCCGTTCGAGCAGCGTCGTTCCCTCGCTGTCGAATGCGGCGAGCTTCATCCCATTGGGGTGCAGCTGGGGGATGATGTTTCCGGCCAGCGCAATGTCGGCGCGCGGGTCGAACACGATCTGTGGTCCGCCGGCGAGCGTGAGCTGCTTGTGCTCGCGGATCGCCTCGACCGCTGTTGCCGCCTCGTCGGGATCGGTTCGGTCGGGGCGGAAGCCCATCAGGCCGAGCATCGCCGCCTCCAGCGTGCCGTGGCCAACCCCTGTCAGCGCCAGCGAGCCCTGCAATTCCACCGTAATCCGCGCAGTTCGCTGGAGTTTCCCGCCGCTCGACAGCGCCCGGGTGAAAATCCCCGCAATCCGCATCGGCCCGACCGTGTGCGAGGAGGACGGGCCGATCCCAATCCGGAAGATGTCGAGCACCGAAAGCATGGCTGGCGCGATGGCGCATTTGTCCCCGTCGAATCAACCGAAATCGGGGCCCGGCCCGGCCACCGTCAACTGTGGGGAAACATTGCTGGGAACTTTGGCTTTCCTCCTGCCAGCGCCTATATAATCGGCATGGACGAGAACACTCCCAAGACCGCTGGCGATGCGGCCGGCGAAACGCCGGAAATCAGCCCCAATTCCGCCAGGCGCAACGGCGCTTACGGCGCGGATTCGATCAAGGTCCTCAAAGGCCTCGACGCGGTGCGCAAGCGGCCGGGCATGTACATTGGCGATACCGACGACGGATCGGGCCTCCACCACATGGTGTTCGAGGTGTCGGACAACGCCATCGACGAGGCACTGGCCGGGCATTGCGACTTGGTGCTGATCGAACTCAATCCCGACGGTTCGGTCGGCGTGGAAGATAACGGCCGCGGCATCCCCGTGGACATGCACAAGGAAGAAGGGGTTTCCGCCGCCGAGGTCATCATGACCCAGCTCCACGCGGGCGGGAAGTTCGAAAACACCAGCGACGACAACGCCTACAAGGTTTCGGGCGGGCTGCACGGGGTGGGCGTGTCGGTGGTCAACGCGCTCTCCGCATGGCTCGAACTGACGATCTGGCGCGACGGTAAGGAACACTGGATGCGCTTCGAGCACGGCGATGCCGTTTCGGCCCTGAAAATCGTGGGCGATGCACCGCCAGTGGCCGAGAATGGCGACGAGGATGGGCTCAAAAAGGGCACCCGCGTGACCTTCATGCCATCGACCGGCACATTCAAGAACGTCACCGAATTCGATTTCGAGAAGCTCGAGCACCGCTATCGCGAGCTCGCCTTCCTGAATTCGGGCGTGCGCATCCTGTTGCGCGACAAGCGCCACGAGGAAGTGGCCGAGCATGATTTGTATTACGAGGGCGGCATCGGCGCCTTCGTCAAATATCTCGACCGCAACAAGCAGCCGCTGGTCGCCGAGCCGATCTCGGTCTCCGCCGAAAAGGACGGCATCGGTATCGACGTCGCCCTGGAATGGAACGACAGCTATTACGAGAACGTCCTCGCTTTCACCAACAACATCCCGCAGCGCGACGGCGGTACGCATCTGGCCGCCTTCCGCGCCGCGTTGACCCGCACGATCAACAATTACGCCAGCGCCAGCGGGTTGATGAAAAAGGAGAAGGTCAGCCTTTCGGGCGAGGACATGCGCGAAGGCCTGACCGCGATCGTCAGCGTCAAGCTGACCGACCCGAAATTCGGCAGCCAGACCAAGGACAAGCTGGTCTCCTCCGAGGTCCGCCAGCCGCTCGAAAGCCTGATGGGCGAGAAGATGAGCGAGTGGCTGGAGGAAAATCCGGCCGACGCCAAGGCGATCATCCTGAAGGTGATCGACGCAGCCGCTGCACGCGAAGCTGCCCGCAAGGCGCGCGAGATGAGCCGCAAGGGCGCGATGAGCATCGCCAGCCTGCCGGGCAAGCTGGCCGACTGCCAGGACCGCAATCCGGCCAACTGCGAGCTCTTTCTGGTCGAGGGCGACAGCGCCGGCGGCAGCGCCAAACAGGGCCGCGACCGCAAGGTGCAGGCGATCCTGCCGCTCAAGGGCAAGATCCTCAATGTCGAACGCGCGCGCTTCGACCGGATCATCTCGTCCAAGGAAGTCGGCACGCTGATCCAGGCAATGGGAACGGGGCTGCGCGACGAATTCAACCTGGAAAAACTGCGCTATCACAAGATCGTGATCATGACCGACGCCGATGTCGACGGCGCGCATATCCGCACGCTGTTGCTGACCTTCTTCCACCGGCAGATGCCGGAGATCATCAAGGCCGGACATCTCTTCATCGCGCAGCCGCCGCTCTACAAGGTCAGCAAGGGCAGGTCCGAGGTGTATCTGAAGGATCAGGCCGCGCTCGACCGCTATCTGGTCGATGCGGGCCTGAACGGGCGCAGGCTCGAAACCGCCGGCGGCCCGCGCGGCGAAGGCGAATTGCGCGCGCTGGTCGAGCATGCGCTGCGAATGCGCAACCTCATCGCCTTCGTGCCGCGCAAATATTCCTACCCCATCGTCGAACAGATGGCACTTTCGGGCGCGCTCGATCCGGAGCTCAGCCCCGAACAGCGCAAGGCCGCGCTCGACCTGGTGTCCGAACGGCTGGGCGCGGCGGACGAGGATGCACGCTGGTCGGTCGCCATTGCGTCGAACGGGGCGGTGCAATTCCACCGGCTGTGGCGCGGAGTCACCGACATGCACGAAATCGAGGCGGCGTTCCTCGATAGCGCCGAGGCGCGCAAGCTCCACCGCCTCGCGAGCGAAGAGGCCGAGGCTTACGCCAAGCCCTCGCGGCTGGTGAAGGCGGGCGATGCGCAGGAGGAGCAGACCGAAGCGGAAGAAGCCGGCGAAGAGGAAGAGGCAAGCCCCGCCGCCAGTTCCGATGACGCCATAAGCCGCCCCACCGAATTGCTCGACAACGTCCTCGCCGCGGGCCGCAAGGGTCTCTCGATCCAGCGCTACAAGGGGTTGGGCGAAATGAACGCCGAGCAATTGTGGGAGACCACGCTCGACCCCGACCATCGCGCGCTGCTCCAGGTCAAGGTGGAGGATGCCGATGTTACCGACGAGATCTTCACCCGCCTGATGGGCGATGTGGTGGAGCCGCGCCGCGAGTTCATCCAGACGAATGCGCTGAGCGTCGCCAACCTCGACATTTGATCCGTCGATGAGCGCCTTGCATCCCTCCACCCAGGCCGAGCAGGTCGGGCGGCTGGTGCTGGCGGCAGCGCTGGTGGTGATGGTGCCGCAACTGCCGCTGGGCAATTACCTGCTCTATCCCTTCACCATCCTGACCACCTGGTTCCACGAGATGGGGCATGGGCTGACCGCGTTATTGCTGGGCTATGAGTTCGAACGGTTGGTCATCTTGGCTGACGGGTCGGGAGTTGCCGAAACCTATTCCTACGGGCAGCCGGGCGCGTTCAGTCGGGCGCTGGTCGCCGCCGGCGGTCCGCTCGGCCCGACCATCGCGGGAGCGCTGCTGATCCTCGCCACGCGCAGCCACAAACTGTGGCGGCCGGCCCTCCTGGCCCTTGCAGGCGTTATCGCGCTCTCGGTGCTGATCTGGGTCCGCAGCTTCGTCGGCGTCACCGTCCTGCCGCTCGTCGCGCTGGGTCTCGCCGCCATCGCCCTGCGCGGCAAGGACGGGCTGGTGCGTTTCTCGCTGCAATTTGTCGGCCTGCTCGGCGCGCTCAGCATGTTGCGCGACTGGCACTATCTGTTTTCGGAAGGCGCGACTATCGCAGGCCGGCCGATGCTGTCGGACACCGAAGCGATCGAGCAGGCGCTGTTCCTGCCTCACTGGCTGTGGGCGGCGCTGATCGTCGCGCTCTCGGCGCTGATCGTCGGTGCCGCGCTCAAGTTCGCGCTGGCGGAAGATGGCAGCCCCGCGCTGCTTCACAAGACCCGCTCGCAATAGTTACTCGGGGCGTTGGGTCGGTTCCTCGGTCCGCCGCGTCACCAGCGCATCCGCGTCGCCGTCGCCATCGGTATCGACTCTGCGCGTTTCGCTATGCGTGGTGGCGGGCGAATTGTCCGCCCTGTCGCCAAGACCGGTCCCCGCATCGCGCACCAGCTCGTCGAAGAGCTGCTCGTAATTCTTGAAAGCGCGGCGCATTTCCTCGGTCGTGGCGTCCTTGCGTACCGCGACCTCGTGGCCTTCGCGGTAATGGCGCGCCACCGGGCCGTGATTGACGGTGAGATCTTCGCAATGGCGGTCGAAATCGGCCATCGGGAAGCCACGCGTCTGCATCATCTCGCCCAGCAAGCGGTCGCCCTTGAGCAAAGCCTCTTGCGGGCTATCGACGAACAGCGCCTTGGTTTCCTTCCACTCGCCGGCAAAGCGGTCGCATTCGTTGTGTGTCAGCGGACGAATCTCAAGCTCGGCCACGCGCTTCTCGCGCTCCTCGAGGTTGCGTTCCGTATCGCCGCGCTTGCCGACATCGGCCAGCGTGCGGTCGTATTCCTCGCCGAAGCGGTCGCGCAAGGCATGCGTCTTGCGCCGCTGCATCATGTACCACACGACGAGGACAACAGCGGCGAGCGCGACGAGGACGATAATCAGGACCGTTAGATCGTTACCCTGCATGGACTTTCTCCTGTGACGACCCGTTTTCCCCGTTACAGACTCGCCAACGCACGCGCGGCTCATCGCGTTCCTCAGGACGAGGAGAAGAACGCCGATTCTTCCCACCGGCCGTAGAGCCCATTGTAGGTGAACTCGATCCTGTCGTTGACTTTTGCCAGCGTGCGATCCGCATTCACCGCGTAATTCCCGGGCGCTGCGCCGCGCAGGAATGTCAGGCTGCCGGTGCTGTCGAGCTTGACCAGCCGCAGCCGCTGGCCTTCCGCATGGCCGAACTGCGTGCCCCCGGCCGGATATCTGGCCAGCGTCATGGTCAGGTGCACATCGCCCTGCGTGCCGACGGCCATAACCGGCCCGGCCGGCGCGATCTCTCCCGAGGCGGAATAGAGCGGCGGCACGAACCAGCCGTGCGGCACATAGGCATAGCTCGCCTCGCCCCGCTCGAAAGCAACGAACGGGAAGGAGGTTGGGGCGGCGCCGCCGTTAGGCGTCTGCGAATGCGCGAAATCGCCCTCGCTTTCGATCCGGCAACTCTTGTCAATATAGCCGGTCCAGATCGGCGCGCGCCAGGTGCGCCCCTCACGCTGGGCCAGCGCGGTGCGATAGTGGCGGATGCGGAATCGCATGTTGGTTGGCGGCTGGCGATAGACCCCCGCCGGCGCGCCCGTTACCGGCTCGGTCAGCGTGGGCGGACCGTAGAGGCTCAGCACCGGCACTTCGTCGATCTGGTCCAGCCACGCCTCGACCTGCAGATCGACATCCCTGGGGGCCTGGCTCTGCTGCGTATCGACCACCAGCACTGTGTCGAACAAGCGGATACTGCCCGTCAGCCAGCTGGCGAGCGCGAAGGTGGCAATGTTGCGGAACTCGCAGCCGTCGAGCACGGTACGAGGCGGCTGGGTGCTTTCATCGCGCGTGGGATAGGTGACATGGTAAAGGATCCCCGCGGTCGGCCCGCTGCCCAACGCGACCTGGCCGGCGTCGCGCCACAGGCAGTTGCGATACACCGCGTGGGTCTTGCCGGCATCCTCCTGCGCCTGGCCGGCGTCGCCGAATTCGCAGTCGCGCGCGACCAGCCTGGCATCGGTTCCGGGATTGAAAGCGCTGCCATTGCTGGTGAGGAACCGGCACTTCTCGAGGTGGATCGAGCGCACCGCGTCGAGCGCGCCGCCGCTGTAGAAGATTTCTCCCTTCCAGCCGATCATGTCGACCTCGCTGAGCAGGATGTCTCCGGCGTAGCAATCCTGCAGCCAGAACGCCTTGTCGGTGATGTCCCAGCCATCCCCGGTGGCCGGGTCGGCGGGCCAGACATAATTGCCGGTATGGAGCCGGTTGCCCTGGAAAACGAGACGCGCAAGCTCGAGCCGCGCGATGCGTCGCGGCGAGGGGGACGGATCGATGGCGTCCCCCTGAGCGA
>JBBSMH010000043.1:0-10667 GCA_038233275.1 Sphingomonadales bacterium
CGAGCGGCTGACCACGCTCGATCCGGCAGCGATCGATCCGGCAAACGACTCGCTCGCCGCAATCGGGCTGGCCGATGCCGAGCCGGTCCAGGCGAGCATCGAAAATGCAGGCGCGAGCCTGAAGCCGCTTACTCCGGTTCACCCTCGCGCCACGTTCGATGCCGATGGCTCGCTCAATCTAAGCTGGACTCGCCGGGCGCGTGGGTCCTGGGCCTGGCAGGACGAAGTCGATGTGCCGCTGGTCGAGCAGCAAGAGCTCTATCAGATCGGTATCGGAAGCGTTTCGGCGCCCTTCGCGCAGTGGATGGCGGCCTCGCCGAACCTGCAGATCGATGGCGCCACGCTGGCAAATCTCGCCGCAGCGCATCCGGGGGCCAATTTTTGGGTCAGGCAAGTCGGCAGCCATGCCCGTTCGAACCCTCTCCTGCTCACGACTCTCTTGTCGCAATAGCTCCGCAAAGGACTGCCCCCATGACTGATCCCGTTTCCTACCCTTCGGCATCGACCCGTCACCGATTGCCATTTCTCTTCGCCGGGCAGGCACAGAAAGAATTTTTTCTCAACGAGGCTCTCGCGCGGATCGACGCGCTGCTGCATCCCGCCATTCTCGGCGAGCAGGCCGATCCGCCTGCCGTGCGGCAGGACGGCGATGCCTGGCTTGTCGCCGCTACCGCGACGGGAAGCTGGGCAGGGCATGAGGACACGATCGCCGTCTGGCAGGGAGACGGGTGGCTTCATGTCGATCCCACACCCGGGCTGGCGGTGCGCGATCTCGCGACCGGCGAAGCGATCCTTTACGATGGCGGCTGGACCCGCAGCAGCGGTATCCCGTCCCCCTCGGGCGGGACGACAATCGACAGCGAAGGGAGAGCGGCAATCGATGCCATAATCGCGGTCCTCGAAAACAAGGGCATCCTTCCGGCAAATTAGTTCGGGAACTTCCTGACACCATCCACGTTCATTGCGGTCAGGAGGATGATTTTCACGAAATTGTTGGTTATAAATGCCGGGCCACAAGCGCGACATTCTTGCAACAGTTCCGGATATTGTCCGCTTGCCACCCCATGAGGGAACCTATAGATATCCGCCACTCAGTGGTTTTAAATCGCAAAAAGGGGAATTTTATAATGCGAAAACTCGTCATTGGAATGGCGATGGCCTCCACGGCCCTCGCATCGCCAGCCCTCGCACGTGACGGCGCATGGTACGTCGGCGTCGAAGGTGGTCCGAGCATTCTCGAAGATGCCGATTTCGATGTGAACGACGGCTTCGACAGGAACGGTATCGACACGGATGTCGGCTACGATTTCGGCGGTTTCGTCGGATATGATTTCGGCGCCTTCCGGATCGAAGCCGAAGCCAGCTATCGCGAATACGATCTCGATAGCTTCACGCTAGGCACCAATGGGACCACGTTCCTCGGCAATCAGATCGGCGCGGGCACTTTTCCTGCCGGCGGCAGCGTCGATTCGCTGGCGTTCATGCTGAACGGCCTGTTCGATTTCGGCCCCGACGATGGTCTTCAGGGCTTCGCCGGCGGTGGTATCGGCATTGCGCGCACCGGCATCGAAGCGAGCCTCGGAACCGCGCAGACTGCGGCACAGGTCGACGATTCGGACAGCGGCCTTGCGTGGCAGCTACTTGCCGGCGTTCGTGCGCCGCTCACCAACAATCTCGATGTTGGTCTGAAGTATCGCATGTTCAACGCCGAAGACGTGCGCGTGGTCGATCTTCTCGGCCGCTCGCTGGAGGACCGCGTGCGTTCGCACTCGATCCTGGGCACGATCACCTACAACTTCGGTGCTCCGGTCGTGGCGCCCATCGTGGTTCCTCCGCCGCCTCCGCCTCCGCCTCCGCCGCCGCCTCCGCCGCCGCCTCGGGCTGCTCCGGTTTGCCAGCAGGGCCCGTACATTGTCTTCTTCAACTGGGACAAGTCGGACATCACGCCGGAAGCCGCGACGATCCTGGACAATGCGGTCACAGCCTATGCCAATTGCGGCGCGGCCTCGATCATGCTCGCCGGTCACACCGACCGTTCGGGCACGGCGGCCTACAACATGGGTCTCGCCCAGCGTCGCAACGCCTCGGCCCGCGATTACCTCACGGCTCGCGGCGTTCCGGGTGGTCGGATCTCGAGCGAAGCGTTCGGCGAATCCCAGCCTCGCGTTCCCACCGCGGATGGTGTGCGCGAGCTGCAGAACCGCCGTGTCGAGATCACTTACGGTCCGGGCTCGGGCATGTAAGTCTCTCGCACAAACGCGACAAGAATTGGGGGCCGGAGCAATCCGGCCCCTTTTTCGTTGGTCCTGTGAAAACCCTGGATCACAGGAGCACCGATTCATGATTCCCAAGATTCTTCCCGCGCTCGGAGCCGCACTCGCCCTCAGCGCATGCGCGACCTATTCCGACCTGCCAACGGACCGCGCCGGACAGGCGAGTCTGACCTACGCCAACGGCTTGCCGGCGGGCACGGCGCAATTGCTCGAGACCGGCGACGGGCTCGAACTCGCGGTCGCCGTCACCGGTATGAGCCCCGGCGCGCACGGGTTTCACCTGCACGAGACGGGCAGGTGCGAGGCCCCCGGCTTCACCAGCGCAGGAGGGCACCTCAATCCGCACGGCAAGAGCCACGGTTCGCGGTCGCCCATGGGCAGCCATCTCGGCGATCTGCCCAATCTCCAGGTCGGAGCAAACGGTTCGGCCACCGCCCGCGTGCTGATCGACGAGGCAGACGAGCATACTCTCGGCCATATCTTCGACGCCGACGGAACCGCGGTGGTGATCCATGCCGGCGCCGACGATTACCGCACCGATCCGGCGGGCGATGCCGGGCCCCGGCTGGCCTGCGGAGTGCTCAGGCGCTGACCGGTTCTGCTGGATCAGGCTGCTGGATCAGGCCGCTGGCTCACCAGCTTCTCGCGCCCTGGCCAGCAGCGTGCGCTCCGCTTCGGGGACCGTCCGATAGGCAAAATATAGCAGCACGGTGCCGATCGGCGCCGCCACCAGCATCGACAGGACCCCTGCCGAAAGACTGCCCGTCATGGTCGAGACCTGCCCCGCCATATAGGGCCCCAACGCCAGGCCGATGAGCGTGGTGGACAGGAAGAAGGTGGCCGTGGCGGTCCCCCTCATCCGGGGCAGAACCAGATCCTGCATCGTCGCCGCAGCCGCGCCCAAGGCGGAGCTGCCGAACAGCGAGAGAACGAAATTGAGGAAATAGAACAGCGCGACATCTTCGGTGGTGAAGGCGACGATGAGGGGGATGACCGGCGCAAGCAGGCCAAAGGCGACCACGAACAGCCGTCCGCCCGGATTGCGCTCGCGCAGCCAGTCCGAAACCCGGCCGCCCAGGATCACCCCAAGAAATCCTCCCAGGGCGCCGCCGCCGCCGATCCAGAAGCCAAGCACCGATTTCGACGCGCCGAGCACGCGTTCGGCATAGGGGGCGGCCCAGAAAGACACCGAGTAGGAGGCGAAGGCCACCATCCCGTAGCCGAGAATGGTATAGAGGAAGGCCGGGCTGCCCCAGATGAGGCGGAAGGTCGGCGGGTCGCGATGGCGGAGCGAACGCGCCCAGGAAAACACCGCGTAATATCCGATCGCGATCGCGCCCCACTGCTGGAAGTTTTCGGTCGCCCTACCCATCAGATAGCACAGCAGCCCGATCACAAGCGCGGCGAAGATGTTCACGCCGAGTTCCCTTGCGCCCCGCCGGCTTGCCGAGAGGAAGGTGAAGGGAGGAATGACCGCGAAAAGTTCATTCACGAACCCGCGAAACGGGCGTTCGGTCTTGGGCTCGGGCAGGCCCTCGATCGCACCGCGGACAGGTTCGCGCAGGGAAAGGACCCACAACGCCAGCAGGAGCCCCGGCAGGCCGACGGCGAGGAAAGCGGCCTGCCAGCCGACCAGCCCCAGCGGCCCGCCACTGGGATAGGTGGCGTTCCAGTTCTCGACGATCAGCCCGCCGATCAACAAAGAAATGCCGCCGCCGAGATAGAGGCCGGCCGAGTAGATGGCGAGCGCGGTCGCGCGCATCTTCTTGGGAAACCAGTCCGAGATCAGCGAATAGGCCGCCGGGCTCGCGCTGGCCTCGCCCACCCCCACGCCGATCCGCGCCGCGCTCAACTGCAGGCCGTTCTTGGCAAATCCGGATAGCGCGGTCATCAGCGACCACAGCGCGAGCCCCAGCGTCATCAGCCGGGTCCGGTTCCAGCTGTCGGCCAGCCGTCCCAGCGGGATTCCAAACAGCGCATAGAATACCCCGAAGGCCGTTCCGTAGAGAAATCCCAAATCCGCATCGGTCAGGCCCAGATCGGCCTTGATGTCGTTCGCAAGGATCGAAAGGATATTGCGGTCGATGAAATTCAGCACATAGACCAGCACCAGCACGCTGAGCGCGTACCAGCTATAGGGAGGAACGGTGCTCGTCGGAGCTGCGGCTTCGGCAGTTTCAGCAGTGTTTTCGGCCACGCAATTCCCCTCCGGCTAGGCCGAAGCGTCCTCGGCATAAGGGGTGGTATCTTCCAGTCCCGCTTCGGCAAAGCCTTTTCGACGCAAGCGGCAGGAATCGCACACGCCGCAAGCCAGCCCCGTGGGTGCGGGGTCGTAGCACGACCAACTCCACGCCGGATCAAGCTCCAGCCGGTGGCATTCGCGCGCGATCTCGGCTTTGGTCATGAGCTGCAGCGGCGCGTGGATCGCGAAGGGGCGGCCCTGGACACCTTGCCTGGTTCCCAGCCGCGCCGTCTCTGCGAAACTCGTGATAAATTCGGGACGACAATCGGGATAACCCGAGTAGTCCAGAGCGTTGACCCCGATGAAGATATCGGCCGAGCCGCTCGCTTCGGCGAAGGCCGCGGTCAGCGCGAGAAAGACGAGATTGCGAGCGGGGACATAGGTCACCGGGATATCGTTCGAGAGGCCAGCCTTGGGCACCTCGATATCATCGGTCAGCGCCGAGCCTCCGAAGCGCCGCAGGTCGAGCGGCAGTTCGACATGGTGCGCGACGCCCAGCCGCTCGGCAATCGCGCGCGCAGATTGCAGCTCGCGAACATGGCGCTGCCCATAGTCAATCGTGAGCGCATGAACCGAGAACCCCCGCTCGATGGCAAGCGCCGCGCTGACCATCGAATCGAGACCCCCGGAAAGAAGGACGATCGCGGCTGGCTTCGCAATTTCGGCAGGGGAAAGCGACATGCCCGAGCTAACTCGCCGGCTGCGGGCCTGCAAGGCTCAGCTGCAGGCCCCGGCCCGTCGCGCTTCGGCGGAGAACTGGAAGGGGGAACCGCCCACGATGCCCTGGCTCTCGATCTGCAGCAGCGACGCGTTTTCGCGCCGGATGCTGGTGCGGCCATAACCATTGCCCTGGCATGTGTATTGGACGGTCACCTGGTTTGCGCCCTCCTCGACCACGAAGCGATTGCAGGCGCCCCCGGGGTGGCGCAGCTGGATTAATTCGGTCCCGTTGCGGACGCAAATCCGGCGCGGCGCGGTGCCATCACGAAAACGAACCTCCCATCCCCCGCGATCGAGCTGCGACAGCATCGCGAGCGCTGCATCCTGCGCGGCCGCAGGCGCGACGATTGCCGTCCCGCAAAGCAGGAACACGCAGTTTGCCACAGTTCCGAGAAGCGCCTGTTTCATACCTCTACCTGAATGATTCGTCCGTCCAAATTCTCTCATAGACTACGGGTTCGATGCAATACCGTCGATGAATCGTTCTTTATCATCGATAAACCGTCTCACGCATCGATGCAGAACCGTCGCGAACAAAATGCGCAATCGACCGCAATGATCCCGTCATCGTTGCGCATTTCCGCGCGGTCCTGGTGGGGGAATCGGGACAGCACCTGCTCATAATGCTCCGGGGTACAGCGGCAGCCCCGGCAGATTGCTGCGCCCGCGACGATTCGGACCTCCTCCTCTTCGTGGAACAGCCGCCAGACGATAGCCTCGAGCGACAGGTCGGGATCGAGCAATTCTTCATGGCGCAGCGAACCGGCGAGAATCGCGACATGTTCCCATTCGGGATGATCGAGCCGGGCGTGCAGGCGTTCGCGATCCACCTCGCCATCGGGCAGATGCTGGACGAGCAGACCCGCCGCTAAGCAGTTCGTGCCGTCCGACTGAACCGCGACGCGGATCAGCGTCGGCACCTGCTCCGACTGTGCGAAATAGTTCTCGCAAGCCTGCGCCAGACCAGCTCCCTCCAGAGGGACAATGCCCTGATAACGCCCTTTGCCCTCCGGCAAATCGAAGGTGAGCGCCAGATAGCCCTTTCCGAACAGCGCAAACAGCGTGGGATTGGCGCCGAGTTCTGCGAGCCGCTCTTCGTCGAAGTCGGCGTAGCCGCGCAACTCGCCATCACGATAGTCGCAGACCAGCAGCCTCACCGGCCCGCCCTCGGTCTGCGCCTGCATGGTAACCTGCGCGCCCTCTTCCTTCAGCAGCGAACCGGCGAGCGCCGCCAGGACCAGCGCCTCGGCGAGCAGGTGTGCGACCGGAGCGGGGTAATCGTGCGCCGCGAGGATCCGGTCGAGCACGCTATCCAGCCGCACCATCCGCCCGCGCGCATTGCGCTCGGGAATGGTGAAGCCGAGCACCCGGCCGGCAAAGGTCTCCGTGATTTGCGTCATCTGCTCATTATGGGGCGCGGGCGGGCGGCTTTGTAGGTTTCAAAGCAGGCCGAAACACCAGAGCAGGATGGATTTCTGAGCGTGAATGCGGTTTTCGGCCTGATCGAAAACAATCGAATGCGGGCCCTCGAATACCCCTTCACTCACCTCTTCGCCGACATGCGCGGGGAGGCAGTGGAGAAAGTGTGCGCCCTCTTTGGCCTGCGCCATCAGGGCCGAATTAACCTGATACGGCGCCATCGCCGCCAGCTTTTCCGCAGAGTGATCCTGTCCCATGGAAGTCCAGGTATCGGTGATGACGACATCTGCGTCGCGTGCCGCCTCTTGCGCGTCGCGGGTGATTGTGACGCGCGCACCGGCCTGCCGCGCCATTTCCACGAATGCCGGATCCGGATCGTACCCCCGCGGCGTGGCGACGCGGACGTTGAACCGAAAAATTCCGGCGGCCTCCAGTATCGAGTGGAGCACGTTGTTGCCATCGCCGAGCCATGCAAGCTCGAGCCCCGGTAGCGCCTTGCCGTGTTCGACCATGGTCAGAAGGTCCGCGACGATCTGGCAGGGGTGCGAGCGGTCGGTGAGCCCGTTGATCACCGGCACAGTCGCATGAGCGGCAAGCTCTTGCGCCTTGGCGTGATCATCGGTGCGGATCATGACGCAGTCGACCATCCGGTTGAGCACGCGCGCGGTATCGGCCACGCTCTCTCCACGCCCCAGCTGAGTGGTTCCGGCATCGAGGATCAGTGCCGAACCGCCAAGCTGGCGCATGGCCATGTCGAAGCTCACCCGCGTACGCGTCGAGCTCTTCTCGAAAATCATGCCCAGGACCCGCCCGGCAAGCGGCGCGTCCGCATCGGGCCTGCCCTTGGGCCATGCCCCCGAACTGTCAAACCGCGCGGACTTTCGGTCCAGGGCATCGGCAAGCATCGCGGCGAGCGCGTCGCCGCCCGCATCCGACAGGTCGAGGAAGTTCCTCACCGCCGGAGGGGGGTGGAGCGCGCCGCCGCCCATCATGCGGCGTCGGGATCGTAACTTGCTGCGCCGGCCGAAAGCTTTTCGAAGAACTCATCGAATTCAGCCTCGTCCGCCACCAGCGGCGGAAGCACGCGCAGCGTCTGGTCGCCCGCCGCCACTGTGAGCAATTGATGATTGTCGCGCAGATGCTGGAAAAATGGGCGGCTTTCCACCTTCATCCGGATGCCGAGCATCATCCCCTTGCCGCGCACACAATCGAACAGTTCGGGGTAATTGCCGATGAACTGCTCGAGCCGCGCGCGCAGCCGCTCGCCCTTGCGCGTGACTTCGGCGAGGAACCCCTCGTTCGCGACCGCGTCCATTACCGCCGTTCCCGCGGCCATCGCCAGCGGGTTGCCGCCATAGGTCGAGCCATGCGTGCCGAAGCCCATCCCCCGGGCGGCTTTCTCGGTGGCCAGGCAGGCGCCGAGCGGGAAGCCGCCGCCGATACCCTTGGCGGTCGCCAGAATGTCGGGCGCGACCCCGTAATGTTCATAGGCGTAGAGCTTGCCGGTCCGGGCGACGCCGCATTGCACCTCGTCGAAAACCAGCATCAGATCGTGCTCGTCGCACAAGGCACGCAGGCCCCGGATGAATTCGTCCGAAGCGGGGCGGATGCCGCCTTCGCCCTGGATCGGCTCGACCAGGAAACCGGCGGTGCGGGAATCGACCATCGCTCTTGCCGCCTCAAGATCGTCGAACTCGCAATATCTGAAGCCGCCGAGCAGGGGCATGAAGCCCTTGTGCATCTTTTCCTGATTGGACGCGCTGATCGTCGCCATCGTCCGCCCGTGGAAGGCGCTGGTGAAGGTGATCAGTTCAGTCCGATCGGCATCGCCATCTTCGTGCTGGTGGTAGGCGCGCGCGGTCTTGATCGCAGTTTCGACGGCCTCGGCACCCGAATTGGTGAAAAAGACGGTATCGGCAAAGGTTGCATCGACCAGCCGTTGCGCCAGCGCCTCTCCTTGCGGGCTGCCGTAGAGATTAGAGACGTGCATCAGCTTTGCCGCCTGGCTCTGGATCGCGCCGATCAGGCCGGGATGCGAATGGCCGAGCAGATTGACCGCGATGCCGGCGGCGAAATCGAGATAGCGCGTGCCGTCCTCGTCGATCAAATGGCAGTGATCGCCCTCCACGGGGCGGACACCGCAGCGGGGATAGACGGGCATCAGCGGCGTAATGGACATGGGACCTCCGGCAGAACTGGAAATGCGAATCGGGTCAAAGAGAAATGGCGGCCCCGTCAGGAACCGCCATTCTCGGTGATTTGCCGGCCGATCTATTGTCTTGCAGCGCCCCGGTCAAACTGGAGCCTGCCAGCGATACCTACTCGGAAGCGGGCACCAGGTTGACCGCCGAATATTTCCCGCGCCGGTCTACCTCGAGATCGAACTCGTAGCGCTCGCCCTCATTGATCTCCGACAGGCCCGAGCGTTCGACTGCGCTGATGTGAACGAAGGCATCGGGCTGCCCGTCTTCGCGCGTCAGGAAGCCAAAGCCCTTCATCGCATTGAAAAACTTGACCGTGCCAAACGCCTTCTCGCCAGTCATTTCGCGCTTGGGCGGGCCGCCGCTGTCCTGAACTTTCACGACATCGCCCACGACCTGCAGGTCTTGCGCGGACGTCTTGCCGCCGCGATCGACGAGATTGTATTCGAGCTGCTGCCCTTCGCCCAATCCCTCCAGCCCCGCGCGTTCGACCGCGCTGATGTGCACGAAAACGTCCTCTCCGCCACCTTCCTGCTGGATGAAGCCGAAGCCCTTCTGGGCGTTGAAGAATTTCACCGTGCCCTTGCCGGTGCCGACGACCTGGGCGGGCATGCGATTGAAACCGCCTCCGCCGCCGCCAGCGCCTTCTGCGCCGCGCGGGCCCCCGCGGAAACCGCCGCCTGCGCCGCCGCCTCCGCCGCCCAAGCCGCCGCGATCGTTGTTGCCGAAGCGGCCACCGCCTCCGCCGCCGCCGCGCCGGTCATTGTCGAAGCCGCCCTGCGGCGGGAATCCATCCTGCGGTCCGCCGAACGGATCGAAATTGTCTTCACCGATTCCGTCGCGCTTGTCGCGTCCTCGACGCCGGCCCCTGTCGTAACCCATAGTCTAATTCAAACCCTGTCGCGCGGCCCGCTTGCCTTGATTGCGCCGGAGCGAGGGCTGCATTGCGCTCCGGACGCGAGATGGGACTCGGGTCAAACGCCGAACCCACCCCTCTCGCCATCCGTCATAGCGGAAAAACGCGCATATGCGAACGATTAAGCGTTGCCGCCTTCGGTCGCGAAGTTTCTGTGGCATTCCGACACTGGTGAGGCGCGTCTGGTTCCAAGTCAGCAGACCGCAAACCTGCCTTGCCCGTATCGCTGTGCTTGGGCATGAACATTCGCCATGGATATCCTCGCGCTCCTCTCGGACCCGGCCGCCTGGCTGGCCTTGCTCACCCTGATCGCGCTCGAGGTCGTGCTCGGCGTCGACAATCTCATCTTCATCGCGATCCTGTCCAACAAACTGCCCGAGCACCAGCAGCAACGCGCACGGCGGATCGGGCTCTCTCTCGCGCTGATCATGCGAATCGGGCTGCTCATGCTCATCGGCTGGATCGTCACTTTGCAGACGCCGCTGTTCGACCTGGGTTTGGAGGGCGCGCCGGGCGCCTATGGTCAGCCGACCTTCGAGACGGCATTTTCAGGCCGCGATCTGATTCTGCTCGTCGGCGGGATGTTCCTGCTGTGGAAGGCAACCAAGGAAATCCACCACTCGATGGAACCGGCGGACAATTCCGGGCACTTGCTCGACAAGACGCCCGGCGTCGGCGCTGCCGCCACTGCGACCTTCGGCGCGGTGATCGCGCAGATCATCGCCATCGACCTGGTATTTTCGGTCGACTCGATCCTTACTGCTGTGGGGATGACCGACCAGATTCCGATTATGGTCGCCGCCGTGGTCATCACGGTCTGCGTGATGATGGTGGCAGCGGATCCCCTGGCTCGCTTCATTGAGAAGAACCCGACGCTGGTCATGCTAGCGCTCGCC
>JBBSMH010000044.1:0-10649 GCA_038233275.1 Sphingomonadales bacterium
ACTGGCGGGGCCGCGACGGGCGTTATTACTGCAAGCGCGGCGATGGCACAGTAGGTCTGCTTGCGGGCGCCGCACTCGGCGGATTGCTGGGCCGCGCGGTCGATACGCGCGGGGAGCGCGCCACGGGTACGATCCTGGGCGC
Source organism: Sphingomonadales bacterium (assembly GCA_038233275.1). Classification (GTDB taxonomy): domain Bacteria; phylum Pseudomonadota; class Alphaproteobacteria; order Sphingomonadales; family Sphingomonadaceae; genus Qipengyuania. Next base: position 143 of record JBBSMH010000044.1, read on the forward strand.
CGCCGCTGGCGCGCTGCTCGGCCGCGAGCTGATGCAGGGTCGCACCCGCTGCCGCTGAGCTTGACCTGACGGGTCGCTGCCTGCACACGAGTGCGGATGGCGACCCGTCCGGCAGTCCTGATCACCGGTGGCGCGAAGCGTATCGGCGCGGCCATCGCCCGGCGTTTCGGTGCGGCCAACTGGCATGTCGTCATCCACTATGGCCGCTCGGAAACACAAGCCAAGGCGCTGGCGGTTTCGCTGCCCTCGGCTGAAACGGTACAATGCGAGTTTGCCGACAGCGAGGCGGCGGTGGCGATGGTCGCGAGGCTTTCCGAACGGCTCGGCGATTGGCGCGGGCTTGTGAATAGCGCCAGCCTGTTCGAACCCGATGACGTAACCGCACTCGACCCGGAGACATTCGACCGGGCAATGCAGGTCAACGCCCAAACGCCGGCGCGCATGGCGCAATCCTATTTCGCTTCGGCGCGTAGCCGCGCAGGTCGCTGCGTCATCCAGGTCACCGACCAGAAGCTCGCCAATCCGAACCCCGATTTTTTCAGCTACACGATGAGCAAGCATGCTCTGGGTGCCACGATCGGCGTGCTGGCCAAGGCGCACGACAGTCCAGGCGACCGCATCTACGGTCTTGCCCCCGGCGCTATTCTGGCCAGCCATGATCAGTCGGAGGAAGAGGTCGAGATCTCGCACCGGCTCAATTTGCTGAAGCGCAGGACCACACCCGAGGAGGTTGCCGATGCCGCCTTGTTCTTGGCCCAAGGGCACCTTGCCAGCGGACAGACGCTGTTCGTCGACAGCGGCCAGCACCTGCTCGACCAGCCACGCGACGTGATCTATCTCGCCAGGGAAGGCCAAGCGTGAAGCGGCACGCGCTCAGCACGCGCATCTGGCACTGGGTAAATGTCGTCGTCGTGGTGATCCTGTTCATGTCCGGGCTGGCGATCTCCAACGCACACCCCTGGCTTTACTGGGGTGACTGGGGCTTTGCGCCGGAAGACGCGTGGCTTGCCGTCCCGCGCTTTCCCGACTGGATGACCATCCCCGGCTATTACAGCCTTGCCTTGGCGCGAGACTGGCACATTCTTGCCGCCTGGCCTTTCGCGCTAATGCTGTTGTTCGTATGGGTGGTGATGCTGATGAACCGGCATTTCGGGCGCGACCTGGCGACGTCCCCCCGCGAGTGGCGGCCATCCGCTCTCTGGGCCGATATCAAGGCGCACGCCCGGCTCGATTTCGATCATGATGAAGGCAAGTACAATTTCCTTCAGAAGCTGAGTTACGGTATAGTCTATGGCGTGCTCCTGCCGATAATGGTCTTCACCGGTATCGCGATCAGTCCGGGGATGGAGCCGAGCTTCGGCTGGCTGGTCGAGCTGTTAGGCGGCCGGCAATCGGCGCGCAGCCTGCATTTCATTTTCGCGTTCACGCTGCTGGGCTTTTTCATCGTCCATGTGCTGCTTGTCGCGCTGACCGGTCCGGTCCGACAGATCCGCCAGATGATCACGGGAGGCGCGGGCGATGCGGCGTAGAGGCTTTCTCGCCGCGCTTGGCGCAGCCTTCGTGACCGGATGCAATCGCGTTGCGGAAAGCGATGCCGGTGCAAAGCTGCTCGGTGCTGCGGAAAGCTGGCACAAGCGCGCGCATCGCCTGCTGACCGATCGCAAGGCGCTTGCCCCGGAGTATCCACGCAGCGCAATCTCGCCCTATTTCCGCGGCAACGGCTCTGTCGATCCGCAAAACGGCGACTATCAGGCCCAGGCGGCCGCAGGTTTCGCCGACTGGCGGCTGGAAGTGCGCGGACTGGTCGAAAGCCCGCTTTCGCTCAGCCTCGAGAACATCCGCAAGCTGCCGCAACGCACCCAGGTGACGCGGCACGATTGCGTCGAGGGCTGGAGCGCCATCGGCGAGTGGACCGGGCCGCAATTGTCGATCGTGCTCGATGCCGCGGGACTCCGGCCCGAAGCGAAATTCATCGTCTTCCGCTGCGCCGATAATCTCAACGGCGAGGAGTATTACGAGAGTATCGACCTGCTCGATGCCTATCATCCCCAGACCATCGTCGCGCATCTGCTCAACGGCGAGCCTTTGCCCGTGCGCAATGGCGCGCCGCTACGCATGCGGATCGAGCGCCAGCTAGGCTACAAACACGCTAAATACCTCACCGCGATCGAGGCGGTGGATTCGCTCGAAGATATCGGGCGCGGACAGGGCGGCTATTGGGAAGACCGCGGTTACCAGTGGTACGCCGGTATCTAGGGGGGTATCTAGGCGCGGGACGCCGCAAGGGCCGAAAGGATCGCCACGGCTCCCACCACGAGCAGGGGAAGGAATTCGGATATCCCGCCCGGCATGCGGACCGCATAGACCGCCATCATGGCCGCAAGACCGCCGAACATAGCAGTGGCGAGCAGGCCAATGCTCAGCGCGGTCTCCCGGCTGGCGCGGGCGGAGACTATCAGCGCAACACCCAGGATCGCGAAGAAATAGGTCGTCCCATGCCAGACGATGGTCGAAATTCCTGCGTGGGAGCCGGCAAGTTGGTCTTGAATCGCCGCGATCTCCCCGCGCCCGAGAATCAACCGGCCCAGCGCGGCCGCCAGCGCAGCCGCTCCGGCGATCAGGGAAAAAATGCGCATTATTGGTTCTCCGGGTAGTGGCGGTTCATTGCGTCCCAATCGCGACGGATCATCTCTTCGAGCACGTCGAGGTCCACATCGGCCACTTTGTTGATGTAAAGGCAGCTCTTCCCGCGCGAATGCTCGCCCAGTCTCGCCAGCAGCCTTTCATGTTTCTCGCCCGTCTCCAGATCGCAATAGCCGCTCATCAGATAGAGCGAATGCTTGGCCTTGCGCGGGCTGAAGCCGGTGCGCATCCAGTGCACATCGCGTCCGCTGTCGTAGGTCGTGCGATATTCGCCATAGCCGATCATGGCGGGCCCCCACATCTTGGGCTCCTGCCCTGTCACGCGACGGAACAGCGCATCGAGCGCTTCGGCATCCCGGCGTTTTGCCGCGGGTTCAACCGAAGCGATGAAATCCGCCGGGTCCTGCGCGGTGATCTGGGTCTTGGCCTCGGTCATCGAACGTCCCTACACGCCGATTGACTCGCCGCAAACAGGCGGCAACAACCTCGCTGCAGATTATCCGGGGGAGAGTGCGGCGCATGTGGCTGCTCGACATGTTTCTATCGAAGACGATCAAGCGCGGTCACCTGGTGGTGACCGATCATGACGGCAAGACCTACGAATATGGGAACAGCGAGGGCGACGAACGGCCCATCCGCATCCGCCTTACCAACAAGAAGGCCGCCAACCATATCGCCCGCTATCCGCAAGTCGGCGCGGGCGAAGCCTTCATGTGGGGCTGGCTGAAGGTCGAAGAGCCGCACGACATCCGCGACCTGGTGCTGTTCGTGACCATGAACGCCAAGAAGCTGGGCACCGGATCGCTCAAAGCCAAGGGTCCGCTGCGCAAGGCCGCGCAGCGCGTGCTCGCCAAGGCCGACAGCATCAATCTGCGCGGCAAGGCGCGCAAGAACGCCGAGCACACCTACAACCTCACTCGTCGCCTTTACGAACTGTTCCTCGACGAGGACCGGCAATACACCATGGCCTATTACCGCGACCCGTCGAACGGTCTTGAAAAGGCGCAGCTCGACAAGAAGGCGCATCTCGCCGCCAAGATGTACATCAAGCCGGGCCAGCGTATCCTCGATATCGGCTGCGGCTGGGGGGGCTTCGCGCTCTATCTCGCGCGGCATTACGATGTCGAGGTGACGGGCGTGGCGCTGGCGCCCGACCAGATCGCCTTCTGCAAGGAACGCGCCGAGGAAGCGGGCGTCGCCGATCGGGTGAAATTCGCGCTGATGGATTATCGGGACGTCACCGGCACCTTCGACCGGATCAGTTCTGTCGGCCTGCTCGAACACGTCGGCACGCCGCATTATCCGCAGTTCTATGAGCACACCAACCGACTGCTTGCGCCCGACGGGGTGATGCTGAGCCATTGTTGCGGCCGCGCGGGCTCTCCCGGTCATACCGACGCCTGGACGCGCAAATACATCTTCCCGGGCGGCTACATCCCCGCGCTTTCCGAACTTGTCACCCAGAGCGAGAAGCACGGCTGGCAGGTGATGGATGTGGAGGCGATGCGCTTCCACTACAGCCATACGCTGGAGGAATGGTACCGCCGCACGGTGCTCCACCGCGAGGAGATCACCGAGCTGTATGACGAGCAGTTCTATCGCATGTGGCTGTTCTACCTCGCGGGCGCCGAACAGAGCTTCCGCCACGGGAACATGGTCAATTGGCAGTTGCTCTACGTCAAGGACCGCGCCGCCATCCCGATGACGCGCGACTGGATAACCGAGGAGAGCGCCCGGTTGAGGAAAGCGGACGAGGACAATGTGCCAGAGTGGCATCTGGACCCGGCGCTGCGGGAGGCGGCGGAGTAGTCCAGTTTGTTCAGGCAGGGCTTCGTCCTATAAGACGGTGGTGGGGAGAGTAGATAGATTTTAGGTAGTGGACGCGACGACAGCATCACCGGAGGCTGAAGGGAGCGCAGGAACGGTGATATAGTGACGGCTAGGGGGGAAGCTTGCTTTATTCTCGTAGGATTTTTGTACTCGGAACGAGTGCCTTTACGCTATCAGCCTGCGGCGGCGGCGGGAGCAGTTAGCCACCGGCTCCGCCTGTTTCCGGGCCAACGCCCACACCTATACCAATATCCGCCCGGCACTTGAAAGTCTGTATCTCGGCGGTGCTCTCACTGACCAAGATAGCCCGGATCAATTACCCGTATGCCTTCGAGCCAATCCGTTCCATCGCATTGCCCTGGTTTTGGATCCGGCGGACTCGCCATATCTCGGGGTCAGTGAACACATTCCAGATTGGGTTTGATTGGGCGGGCGAGAACGGGAGGGCACCATGCTAGAGCATGCGCCCGGGGCGACTCGCTCAATTATCGAAGGTCATGCCAACACAGGTGCTTTCGACCTGACTATCCGAAACACGGTAGCGGATGGCCCGATTGGCAGCGCGCGTTATGGCTGGCATACAGATTTTCTGAAACAAGGGACACCCCCATGGCCGGCGGATGGACGCGCGATGGCGCGGTGCAGGATCAGATCGACGATACCGTCACCGATGCGGTGAGCGCTGCGCGGGCGCGCTTGCCTGTGGGCGCAAGCGAGCGCTGGTGCGTCGATTGCGGCGAGGAGATTCCCCCCAAGCGGCGCGAGGCGCTGCCCGGCGTAAAACGCTGCGTCACCTGCCAGTCGGGCCAGGACGGCGCCGTCCGCTCCTCCGGCATCAATCGCCGCGGAAGCAAGGACAGCCAGCTGCGCTGAAAAGCGTTTTATTGCATCCCCGCCCCTGCTAACCGCGCGCCGCAAGGAGCAAGTCCGCAATGTCCCAACCCCAGCGCCCGGACATCAAGCGCGTCGTCCTCGCCTATTCCGGCGGGCTCGATACCTCGGTCATCGCCAAATGGCTCGAGGTCGAGCGCGGCTGCGAAGTCGTGACCTTCACTGCCGATCTCGGCCAGGTCGAGGAGATCGAGCCCGCGCGCGAGAAAGCGCGGGCGATGGGCATTCCCGACAAACACATCTTCATCGAGGATCTGCGCGAGGAATTCGTGCGCGATTTCGTCTTCCCCATGATGCGCGCCAATGCCCGATACGAAGGCGACTATTTGCTCGGCACCAGCATCGCGCGCCCGCTGATTTCCAAGCGGCTCGTCGAGATCGCGCATGAGACCGGGGCCGATGCGATCGCCCATGGCGCCACCGGCAAGGGCAACGACCAGGTCCGCTTCGAGCTTTCCGCCTACGCGCTGGACCCGGATATCGAGGTGATCGCCCCCTGGCGCGAATGGGACCTCTCCAGCCGCAGCGCGCTGATCGCGTGGGCGGAGTCGCACCAGATCGCGGTGCCCAGAGACAAGCGGGGCGATGCGCCCTTCTCCACCGACGCCAACCTCCTCCACACCTCGAGCGAGGGCAAGGTGCTGGAGGACCCGTGGGAGGAGACGCCCGACTACGTCTATTCGCGCACCGACCACCCCGAAGATGCGCCCGACACGCCCGAATACGTCGAACTGGAGTTCGAGCGCGGCGACGCGGTGGCGCTGAACGGCGAGACAATGAGCCCCGCCACGCTGCTCGCCGCGCTCAACGATCTGGGCCGCAGACATGGGATCGGGCGGCTCGATCTGGTCGAGAACCGCTTCGTGGGGATGAAGAGCCGCGGCATGTACGAAACGCCGGGCGGCGAGATTTACGCGCGCGCCCATCGGGGGATCGAGCAGATCACGCTCGATCGCGGCGCCGCGCACCTGAAAGACGAATTGATGCCCAAATATGCCGAACTGATTTACAACGGCTTCTGGTTCAGCCCCGAGCGCGCAATGCTGCAAGCCGCGGTGGATTTGAGCCAGGAGAGGGTCAGCGGCACTGTACGGCTCAAGCTCTACAAGGGGGCGGCGAGCGTGGTGGGGCGCAAATCGCCGCACTCGCTTTATTCTCAAGCGCACGTGACATTCGAAGACGATGCAGGCGCCTACGACCAGCAGGATGCGCAGGGTTTCATCAAGCTTAACGCGCTACGCCTGAGATTGCTTGCCCGGCGCGATCGGGAGCAGGGCCGCTAGGTTTTGCGCCCAACCGTTGACTTATCCACTCGCGTCCACAAGCACATTGGGGACAGGTGGATAAGTCGCTCTTGCCATGCTTGCCGAATCGCTTCGGCGGGGGCAGTTTCAACTTATCGGAACGGTGAGAGTTTCCTTCGAGCTGGACGGTCTAACGACTTGAAATTCGGAGAGTTTCTCGAACTGGGATGACGTGGCGGAACCTGTCCGCGCGGGTCAAGAGACCGCTCATGCAAAGGACTTCGGTCTGGATCAAGAGCTCGGTCGATGACGGACCTGCGAAGTAGTTTCGACACGGATCTGGCCAACCGGCCGGAATGCCGATGGGGCGATGTCGTGCGGTCTTCGGACCGCAAGGGATCAAACCGCTCGAGGCGCCGGCCACAAAAGGAAAGCCAGGTCGCGGAGCCGCCTGATGATGGCGGGCCCGGGCAGGAAACCGGAGGCTTCGGCCTCCACGGACCAAAGCCAGGCCAGCTGGAGGGTGGATCCGGATGCCGGTGCGAGCGCCGGTGCGATAACCGGACAATCGTCTTCGGACGGTTGGAAGGGGAAAACATCGGATGCCAAGTTCTCGCTCTTCGGAGCAGACCACGCATCGGTGAGAGTGGGGTCGGCAGCGATGCCGGCCCCATTTGCTTTGCGCCCCTGGGTGCGAGCCGTTTCTACCAACGATGCCAAAGATCACGGTGAGTCAGGACGACTCGGCGTCGACCGCCTGCCGTACCTCGGGTTGAGTAGGAAAGCGCAATCGTTCCCGGCGCTGCCCGTTAACCACGAACTCCGCGATGAGTCGAAGCGGTTTCGGGCCAAAATGTGGCACGGATAGTGTCAACCGTAACCATCCTCTTGTATAGCGGGCCTCGCAATGGACGGGATCGAAACCCTTCGACGCGTGATCCGTCACGCACCCGCAGTAGCCCTGCTGCTCGCCGCTTCGGCCCCCGCCGGCGCGCCCGCGCTGGCGAACGAGGGCGCCACGCCGTCCGCTGCCGCCCCCTCTTTCGAGGCCGCCTTCGCCCCCCTGCCCGACCCGCGCACGCAGATCCGCCCTGCCGCCGGCGCGGTCGATCTGGAGACGTTCGAGGCCCCGGTGGAGGAAGCGCTCGCAGCGCGCACGATCGACGGCGGGGTCGCCTCCTATTACGGACGCCAGTTCCACGGCCGCCGCACCGCCAGCGGCGAGCGGTTCGACATGCACGCGATGACCGCGGCGCACCGCACCCTCCCCTTCGGCAGCGTGGTGCGCGTCACCAACCCGCGCAACGGGCGCTGGGTCGACGTGCGGATCAACGACCGCGGGCCGTTCCACGGCAGCCGCGTGATCGACGTCAGCCGCGCCGCCGCGACCGAGCTCGGCCTGATCGGCCCCGGCAAGGGCGCGGTCCAACTCGCCCTGGTCGAATAGAGGTCGAGTAGGGGTAGAGTAGAAGCCCCGGCGTCAGCCCGCGGCGGAGGGATCGTCGTCGGGCGGAGGTACGCGGCGAGCCACGATCCACTCGCACAGCAGGAATGTGCAGGCGAATGCGATGGCTATGGCGGCGATGACGAATAGGGTCGGGGACATGGCTGCGCTCCAATATCGACGGGAGCTTTTCCAAGTCTCTCAGCCACCGGCCAGTCGTTAGATGCCGGGGTTGCCGGTGGATTAGCACGGGCCATCCTCGTTGGCGTTATCATTAGTTAGCCCCGGGGCTCCCTTGGGCCGTGGCCAAGCTTCCAACTGGTCCAAGCCTCGTCAAGCGCTTGTTGGTTTTTAGCGTCTTGGATCTGCCGGATTGTTTCATCACTCCTTAAATCTCAACCCCAATTATGTGCCATAGGTGCTGACGGGGAACAGTACGGGGGAATTTAGCATCATGCACGGTACAAAGTGAGCATAAAGTATCCTGCCGCACGATGAGGCGTTTTTGCCGAAGTAGAAAAAGGTACCGTCATCGCTGCTAGGCAGGCCGACGACAGGTTGATCGAATCAAAATGCCCTGTTGTTATTTCATCATGCGAAAATCGAACCAAGTATGAGAGATCGGGTGCGACCAATTACGACCTTGAACGGCATCGAGCCGGTGAACGCCGCGCGCCTGGCGGCAAAGCCGGTCCTGATGATCGCCGTCTTCGTCATTTCGCTGCCGGTCGTGTTTGGCCGGATCGGCAGCATCGATAGTCCAGTTGCACAGGCCATGTATTTTGGCCTGCTGGCCGTAACGTGGATGGGGCTGGCCGGAGCCGCCATGATCGCCAACCATGCGCTCCGCTGGATCACCGGCGCGGTGCTTGCCATCGCTGCATATTACGCGGAGGTGTTCGAACGATCCACCCTATCGTTCATGACTTATGACGCTTTTCTCAACTTGCGGCATTCGGCGGGTTTTCTCGGCGACGCCTGGAGCCAGTATCGCGCCGCGTTCATGGCCGCATTCGCGCCATCGGCGGCATTGCTTATCGCGGTCGGCCTGAAGCCCTGCTGGACGCCGAGACTGCGCCGCGGCATTCCTTTCATCGCGTTCGTGTCCGCCCTGACAATACTGACGATCCTGCTGTTTAAGCGCGACGGAGAGGGTGCACGCGGCCTGCCGCCCAGTTACCCACCGCTCGCCTATTCGCTGCTGTATGCCTACGAGGAATTGACCGGCGAGGGCGGCTCGCGCCAGGCGGTAACGATTGATCGCGCCGGTTCGCCGCTGTTTCACGATATAGTCCTGATCGTAGATGAAAGCGTGGCGGGCCAATATCTCGACATCAATTCACCCGCCGGTGTCCGCAGCGGACTCGACGAACCGCGCCAAGGGCTGGAGATCGTCAATTTCGGTATTGCTGCCGCGATCACCAATTGCAGCGTGGGGTCAAACCTCGCGCTTCGTTATGGGGGCACTCGCAAAGACTATTCACGACAGATCGCCACGGCACCGTCGCTATGGGCCTATGCTAGGGGCGCGGGTTTTCTTACCGTCTATCTCGATGGACAACGCACGGGCGGAAAACTCCAGAACGGGATGGACGAAGCGGAACGAGCCGAGATCGACGATTTCGTGCAGTTCGGCGACATCCCCGTGGAGGTGCGCGATATGGCGATTGCCGATGACCTGTCGCGCCGCTTAACCAACGGATTGACCGAATTCATCGTGGTGAACAAGGTTGGCGCCCATTTTCCCATCCACGATAAATATCCCGCCAGTCATATGCGCCATCGGCCAGCGCTGCCGCGCGGGCGCTATGTCGGCATTTCGGACACAGGATCGCGCGAGGGGTTCGCAGGCACTAAACAGGATTGGCGCTTATACCGCAATTCATACCGCAACACGCTGGAATGGGCTGTCGGCAGTTTTTTTGATCGGTTGCTGGCGGGCGCGAATCTTGCTGGCAGCCTGGTGATCTACACCTCTGACCACGGGCAGATGTTGCATGAGGATGGTCGAAGCGGAGTGACCACCCATTGTTCGGTCGATCCCGAAGCGGAAGAAGGCGCGGTTCCGCTGGTGGCAATCACCTCGAACGCCAGCCGTTTCCCGCTGAACCCCGGCAGCACGGCAAGCCATTACATGATCGCGCCGACCCTGCTAGCCGCGATGGGATATAACCAAGCGGAGATCCGTCGCACTTACGGCGCATCACTGACGGAGCCCTCGAACGATCCGGGCACATTTAACACATTGTTCAATGCGCGCCTCGGCCGCTCGGCGGTCTGGAAGCGGATTGTTCCGGGCGAACTGCCTCAGCCGCCGCAGGACGACTGACCCCCCAAAGGGTTTTGTACAGGTGCGATAACCGAACCCACACACGCCCCGCCGTTGGCGGGCGCAAGCCGACCCCGTATTCGGCCAACCGCGCATTCACCTGCGCGTCGGTCGGCGGCTCGGCCC
>JBBSMH010000045.1:0-10513 GCA_038233275.1 Sphingomonadales bacterium
CCAGCGGAGCTATGCCGCCGTTGCAGCGATTGCGCTCGTCAGTCTTGGCGCCGGCTACGGCCTGTCCACGCTCGGCAGCGGTGCCGGTGGCGACACCGACGCCGCGGGAGGAACCGAGTGCGAGGACGTACTCTACTGGTACGATCCGATGGTGCCGGCCCAGCGTTTCGACGAGCCGGGCAAATCGCCCTTCATGGACATGCAATTGGTGCCCAAATGCGCTGGCGGACAAGCCGGTGCGGTAACCGGCGTCAGCATCGATCCGACGCTGGTGCAGAATTTCGGCATCCGCACGGTGGAAGCAGAGATCGGCGTGCTCGAACCCGAGACCACCGTGACCGGCACGCTTGCCTACAACTCTCGGGAAGTGTCGATCGTCCAGCCGCGCGCGAGCGGGTTCGTTCAGCGCACCTACGGCCATGCCCCCGATGACATCGTGGCGCGCGGTACGCCGATCGTCGATCTGCTCGTTCCCGAATGGGGCGGCGCCCAGCGCGAATACCTGGCGGTCGCTGCAACCGGCGACGAGGCGCTGACGCGCGCCGCGCGCGAACGGATGCGGCTGCTGGGAATGCCCGACGGCGTGATCGCCTCGGTTGCGCGCAGCGGCTCGCCGCGCGCAACCATCACCGTGACCGCGCCGACCTCCGGAGCGTTGACGATGCTCGGCGTCCGTCCGGGGATGAGCGTTTCAACGGGTCAGACGCTGGCCGAGATCACCGGTCTCAACCCGATCTGGCTCGAAGCGGCGGTGCCGGAAATCTTCGCCGGCGACGTCAAGGTCGGCCAGCCGGTCAATGCGACACTGACCGCCTTCCCTGGCGAACGCTTTGCCGGGCGGATTACCGCCATCCTGCCCAGCGCGCAGTCGGACAGCCGCACGCTCACGGTGCGCGCGGAGCTGCGCAATCCGAACCTCAGGCTGCGGCCGGGCATGTTCGCGCAGGTTTCGCTCTCGCCCGACCGGCGCCAGGCCGTGCTCATCCCGTCCGAAGCGGTCATCCGCACGGGCGAACGCGTGCTGGTGATGATCTTGCAAGCCAAGGGCGGCTATCGCCCGGCCGAGATCCGCATCGGGCGCGAGGCGAATGGCAAGACCGAGGTTCTCGCCGGTCTGGCACCGGGTGAGAAGGTAGTGGTCTCGGGCCAGTTTCTGCTCGATTCCGAAGCCAGCCTGACGGGACTGGACGTGCGCGCGATCGACGAAGCGCCGAGCGGAAACGGTGCTGCCGACAAATCCCGAAGGCCGGAAAAAGAGAAGCCGGCGATGTTCAGCGCGTCCGGCGTCGTTGAGAAGATCGAAGCGCGCAAGGTGACCCTGCGCCATGGGCCGGTCCCGGCGCTCGAATGGCCGGCGATGACCATGACTTTCACCACCCGCGGTCCGGGCCAGCTACGCGGCTTTAAGCGGGGCGACAAGGTTGCCTTCACATTCGTACAGAGCGACGGCGGCCCAAGGATCGCCACCATCCGCCAGGACGACGGTAAATGATCGCACGGATTATCGACGGCTCGATCGCCAACCGGCTGTTCGTTGTCCTCGCGGCGATCGCGATCGCGCTGGCGGGCTTCTGGGCGGTCCGCACCACGCCGGTCGACGCGCTGCCCGACCTGTCCGATGTCCAGGTGGTCATCCGCTCGAACTATCCGGGACAGGCGCCGCGGCTCGTCGAGGACCAGGTAACCTACCCGCTCGCGACGACGATGCTGTCGGTGCCGGGCGCAAAGACGGTGCGCGGCTATTCGTTCTTCGGCGACAGCTACGTTTACGTGATCTTCGAAGACGGGACCGATCTCTACTGGGCGCGCTCGCGCGTGCTCGAATATCTCAACCAGGTTCAGGGGAGGTTGCCCGAAGGCGTTTCGAGCGCGCTCGGACCCGATGCAACCGGCGTCGGCTGGATCTACGAATACGCGCTGGTCGACCGCACCGGCGGCAACGATCTGGCGGGCCTGCGCAGCCTGCAGGACTGGTTCCTGCGCTATGAGCTTAAGACGATCCCCGGTATCGCCGAGGTCGCCAGCATCGGCGGAATGGTCAAGCAGTACCAGGTCGTGCTCCAGCCCTACCGGATGGCCTCGCTCGGCGTCACCTATGCCGATGTCGTCAAGGCGATCCGCGGCGCCAATCAGGAAGCCGGCGGCTCGATCGTCGAGATGGGCGAGGCGGAATACATGGTCCGCTCCTCGGGCTATCTCGGCAGCCTGGCGGATTTCCGGTCCATCCCGCTGCGCGTGATCGATGGTGGCATCCCGGTTACACTCGGCGATGTGGCGACGATCCAGATCGGTCCCGAGCTCAGGCGCGGCATCGCCGAACTGAATGGTCAGGGCGAGGTTGCCGGCGGCGTGATTATCCTGCGCCAGGGCGCCGATGCGCGCGGCGCGATCACTGCGGTCAAGGCCAAGCTGGAGCAGTTGAAGCGCAGCCTGCCCGAAGGGGTCGAGATTGTAACCACCTACGATCGCTCGCAGCTGATCGACGCTTCGGTCGAAAACCTGACGCACAAACTGATCGAAGAGTTTGTCGTCGTCGGTCTCGTTTGCCTGCTATTCCTGTGGCACGCGCGTTCGGCGCTGGTGGCGATCGTCACGCTCCCGCTCGGCGTGCTGGCGGCGTTCGTCGTCATGCGCATTCAGGGGGTCAACGCCAACATCATGTCGCTGGGCGGAATCGCCATCGCGATCGGCGCGATGGTCGATGCCGCGATCGTGATGGTCGAGAACGCCCACAAGCATATCGAGCGCTGGACCAAGGCCAATCCCGACGCGGTGCTGTCGGTGAAGGAGCGCTGGCGGATTGTCGGCGACGCGGCGAAAGAGGTCGGCCCGGCGCTGTTCTTCAGCCTGCTGATCATCACCCTGTCGTTCGTGCCGGTGTTCACCTTGCAGGCGCAGGAAGGCAGACTGTTCGCGCCGCTCGCCTTTACCAAGACCTACGCGATGGCGGCCGCCGCGATCCTTTCGGTCACGCTGGTGCCGGTGTTGATGGGCTGGCTGATCAGGGGGAACATTCCGCCGGAAGACAAAAACCCGATCAATCGCGGACTGACCCGCGCCTATCGCCCAGGGCTGGACTGGGTCATGCGGCGGCCCAAGATGACTCTGGCGATCGCAGGGCTCGTCTTCCTGACGACGCTGATACCGTTCGGCCGTCTCGGCGGGGAGTTCCTCCCGCCGCTCGACGAAGGCGATCTGCTTTACATGCCCACCGCGCTGCCGGGCCTGTCGCCGGGGCAGGCGTCGGCATTGCTCCAGCGCACCGACCGGCTGATCAAGACGGTACCCGAGGTCGACACCGTATTCGGCAAGGCCGGCCGCGCGGACACCGCGACCGATCCTGCGCCGCTGACGATGTTCGAGACCACCATCCGCTTCAAGCCGCGCGACCAGTGGCGCGAAGGCATGACCGCAGACAAGCTCATCGATGAGCTTGACCGGGTGGTACAAGTGCCGGGCCTCGCCAATGTCTGGGTGCCGCCGATCCGCAACCGGATCGACATGCTCGCGACCGGCATCAAGAGCCCGATCGGGGTCAAGGTATTGGGGGAGGACCTAGCGGAGATCGACAAGGTGGCGCAGGCGGTCGAACGAGTGGCAAAGCAGGTGCCCGGCGTCAGCTCGGCGCTGGCCGAGCGCCTCACCGGCGGGCGCTACGTCGATGTCGATATCGATCGTCTGGCTGCCGCGCGCTACGGGCTCAACATCGCCGATGTGCAGATGATCGTCTCGGGCGCGATCGGCGGGGCCAACGTCGCACGCACCGTGGAGGGACTGGCGCGCTATCCGGTCAACGTCCGCTCTCCGCGCGAGATCCGCGACAGCGTGGACGAGTTGCGGACTCTCCCTATACTGACTCCGTCCGGGCAACAGATCACTCTGGGAAGCGTCGCACAGGTTCGGGTCAGCAGCGGTCCGCCGATGCTCAAGAGTGAGAACGGGCGACCGACAAGCTATGTCTATGTCGATGTGAGAGGGCGCGACCTGACCTCAGTCGTGGGCGACCTTCAGGAGAGGATCGCCGCCGAAGTCGAACTCTCGCCCGGTATCAGCCTCTCCTATGCCGGGCAGTTCGAATATCTGACCCGCGCGGTGGAGCGGCTGAAGATCGTGGTGCCCGCGACGCTCGCGATCATCTTCCTGCTGCTTTACCTGATTTTCCGCCGTTTCGACGAGGCGCTGCTGATCATGGGCACATTGCCCTTCGCGCTGACCGGCGGGTTCTGGCTGCTCTATCTGCTGGGCTACAACCAGTCGGTCGCAACTGCCGTGGGCTTTATCGCGCTGGCGGGCGTCTCGGCCGAATTCGGCGTGGTCATGCTGATCTACCTCAAGGCCGCGCTGAAGGAACGTCCAGCCGATCCCACCGTAACCGAAGTCGACGAGGCGATCCGCGAGGGGGCGCTACTGCGCGTTCGGCCCAAAGCGATGACCGTGGCGGTGATCCTTGCCGGCCTGTTCCCGATTTTGATCGGCACCGGCGCAGGCTCGGAAGTGATGAGCCGGATCGCCGCGCCGATGATCGGCGGCATGATCTCCGCGCCGCTGCTGTCGATGTTCGTGCTTCCCGCCGCCTACCTGCTGATGCGGCGGCCCAGACGCCAACCGGACAATCCCGTCCAAAATTGAAAGGAGAAAACGATGAAGATCCTGATGACACTCGCCCCCCTGGGCATCGCGCTCGGTTTGAGCGCCTGTGCCGACCCCTCCAACGACACCAATGAAATGCGCGACGATATGTCGGCGGCGATGGACGAGATGCCGGGCGATGGCGGAATGATGGATGCCTCCGGCGATCAACAGTCGGCTTCCAGCACCGGGACAGTAACCGCGATCGACGCCAGGGCCGGGAAAGTGACGCTCGATCATGCCGCCATTGCAGAGGCGAACTGGCCGGCGATGACGATGGAATTCGACGCCAGATCGGAGCTGCTCGAGGACATCGAGGTGGGAGATAAAGTCGTGTTCGACGTGTCGATCAAGGACGGCGGCGGCGAAGTGACCGCGATCCGGAAATGATGTCAGGAGCGAAATTGCGAGGGCGTTTTGCCCTTAAAAAGGAGCCAAGAGAATGAATATGAATTGTGATGGAATGATGGAAGGCAGTGCAATGATGATGATCGGCATGGGTCTGTTCTGGATTCTAATCGTTGTGGCTCTGCTGTTCGGTATCGCTGCGCTCTTCAAATATTTGCGCTCGTGACGCTCTTGCTGGAGGGACTTGACCTGGATCGCCGTGACCTGCTGCGCAAGAGTGGCAAGGCGCTGGGCGGGATCGCCCTGGGTGGCCCATCGCTATTCGTCGCAGCGTGCGGAAATGGCGATCCCGCCACCGCCCGGAGCAGACAAACTTTCGACAGAAAGGTGGCCGCAGGGCCGTGGCGCGACTTCCGTCTGGTCGCCGAACCGGGCGAAGTCGAAGTCGGTCGCGACACCGTTTACCGAACCTGGCTCTATAACGGGCGGTTTCCCGGACCGGAAATCCGGGCCAGCGAAGGCGAACGGCTACGGATCGCGGTCGAAAATCGGCTGCCGGAGGTGGGCACGACCGTTCACTGGCACGGCATCCCCGTTCCCAATCCGATGGACGGCGTTCCGGGCCTGACCCAGGATCCGATCGCGCCCGGCAAATCGATGACATATGAATACGGCGCGACCCCGGCGGGCAGCTATATGTATCACAGCCATATGGACCTTCAGCTCGAACGTGGTCTCGTCGGGCCGCTGATCATCGAAGAGCACACGCCGCACATAACCTATGACCGCGAGCATATCCTCCTGTTCGATGATTTCCTGCCCGGAGTCCCCAAGCCGCTGGAAGAACTGGCGCGATCAGGCGAGAACGTGGGTGGGGGAATGATGGGCGGTATGATGGGACGGGGCCGGGGTAACGGCTCCGCGATGGGCGGGATGTCCGGTGTCACGCCGCCATATGCGGGTCTGCTGATAAACGGGCGGCTGCCGTCCTATCCTTCGGAATTCGCCGTGCGGCGCGGCGAGCGGGCGCGACTGCGCCTCATCAATCCGAGTAGCGCCACCACTTATCGTATCGCCATCGCCGGGCACCCGATGATCGTCACCCACGCGGACGGTCAACCGGTCGAACCGGTGACAGTCGATCGCCTGACGCTCGGCATGGGCGAGCGATATGACGTGATCGTCGAAGCCTCCAGCCCGGGCGTCTGGCCGATCGTGGCTGTGCCTGTGGAAGGTAATGCGCCACCCGCCCGCGCCTTGTTGCGATACACCGATGCCGGCGCATCGGGGGTTCGCGACCGATTGCCGGAAGGGCTGAGCCGGGGCCGCGCGCTGCGTTATGCAGATCTGCAATCGACTACGCCGCTGCCCGCCAACGGTTCGCCCGACCGGACATTCGACCTGCGCCTGTCGGGGGGCATGATGATGCGGCCCGCTGTCTGGACCATCGACGGGCAGGCCTATCCCGATGCCGAACCGCTCGAAATTCGCGAAGGCGAGCGTGTGCGCGTCAACATGTCGAACATGAGCATGATGCTGCATCCGATGCACCTTCACGGCCACTTCTTCCGTGTCGGCAACGCACTGAAAGACACCATCATCGTCGAGCCGCATATGGGACGCGCGTCGTTCGAATTCGTCGCCGATAATCCCGGACGCTGGCTGTTCCACTGCCATAATCTCTATCATTTACACGCGGGTATGGCGCGCGAATTCCGCTATCTATGAAATAGGAGAAGTCCGAACCCGGGGCAAAGGCCGAATAGGGTCGAAGGAGCGAGTTGTGTCAGGGTCAAATGACAAACCGGTCGTTATCGTCACCGGGTCGAGTGGCTATATCGGTTCGGAGGTCGTCAAGCAGCTGGCGGCGCAGTATCGCGTCGTCGGATTCGATCGCGATGTGCCTCCGCACCCGCCGGCAGAGGCCGAATGCATCTGCATCGACGTCACCGACCAGAGCAGCGTCGATGCCGCGTTCGAGCGCGTCCGCACCGCCTATGGCAGTCGGATCGCGTCCTTCGTCCATCTCGCCGCCTATTTCGACCTCACCGGCGAGCCAAACGAGAAATATGACGCTGTCACGGTCAAGGGAACGGGACGGCTGCTCGCTGCGCTCCAGCAATTCGGGGTCGAGCAGTTCGTGTTCGTCAGCACGATGCTGGTCCACGCGCCGACCAGCCATGGCAATCCGATCGATGAACAGGCGCCGCTTGACGCGCATCTGCCCTATCGCGAGTCCAAGATACGTACCGAGCAGCTGATCCGTGAAAACCGCGGGAACATTCCCGCGGTCTTCATCCGTCCCGCAGGCGTTTATGATGATGGCGGGCATTCGGCGTTTCTGGCGCAGCAGATCGCGCGCATATACGAAAAGCAGGCGAGCGCGCGCATCTATCCCGGCGATCTGGCGACCGGCCAGCCCTACCTCCACCTCGACGATCTGCTCGATGCGATCGAACGCATCGTCGAGCGCCGAAGAGCGCTGCCCGATGAATGGCCGGTGCTTCTCGGCGAAGACGAGGTGATGAGCTTCGACGCCATCCAGAAGTCTCTCGGCAAATTGATCCATGACGAGGAGTGGGAAACCCGCTCGATCCCCAAAGCGCTCGCCAGGGCGGGCTCATGGGCCGAAAACGAAATCTTCGATGAAGACCCCTTCATCCGACCCTGGATGGTCGATATTTCCGACGATCACTACGAGCTCGACCTGTCGAATGCCCGCGAGCGGCTCGACTGGAAACCCCGCCACAGCTTGCACGAATCGCTGCCGACGGTCGTCGATGGGCTCAAATCCGATCCTTATGGCTGGTATCGCGAGAACGGGCTTAACGCGGCGCGCGTCGCGGGCAGCAAAGTGCAGACGAACGACGCGGAAGTTCCAATGACGCCTGCCAAGCGCGCGGAACACCATCACGCGCACGCCGACCATATGCGCCAGATGCACTTCGGCATGCTCTGGGTGCACTGGCTGACGATGGGGCTGGGTCTTTGGCTGGCGACCGCGCCGTTCGTTTACGGTACGTTCGACCAGACCGAGTTTTCATCGGCGGTGATGCGCGTCACCGAAGATCGCGGCCTCTGGGATCCAGCCTTGCGCAGCATGCTCACGGCATGGAACGACGTTATCAGCGGTCTGCTGATCATGCTGTTCGCCACGCTATCTCTGTCTTCGCGCGGCGGGTGGGCGCAATGGGCCAATGCCTTTATCGGTATCTGGCTGCTCGGTGCGCCGCTGGTTTTCTGGACCCCCGACGCGGCGGTTTACGCCAACGACACGTTGATCGGCGCGCTGGTTATTTCGCTGACCATTCTTGTTCCCATGATGCCCGGGATGGCGCCCGAGGGCATGATGGACGACAACGACGTTCCCCCCGGCTGGACCTATTCGCCGTCGACCTATGTCCAGCGCATGCCGATCATTGCGCTGGGTGCTATCGGCTTCGTCCTGTCGCGCATCCTGACGGCATATCAGCTGGGACATGTCGACGCGGTGTGGGAGCCGTTATTCGCTTCGCCGAACGCGCTCAACGGCACCGAATACATCATCACATCGGACGTATCGAAAGCGTGGCCCATCGCCGACGGCGGGCTCGGCGCGATGAGCTATATGTTCGAGATACTGATGGGCGCGATGGGTGGCCGGGCGCGCTGGCGGACGATGCCGTGGATGGTGATGCTGTTCGGCATCGTTGTCGTGCCGCTGGGCGTGATCAGCATCTATTTCATCATCATCCAGCCGATCGTGATTGGAACCTATTGCACAATCTGCCTCATGGCGGGGCTCGCGATGCTGATCATGATCCCCTATTCGCTCGACGAACTGGTCGCGATGGGGCAGTTCTTGGTACTCAACAAAAGGCGCGGGCGTCCGTTCTGGCGGGCATTCTTTCGCGGCGACGCGCTGCCGGGAAGCTCGAAGGACAGCACGGCGGGGTTCGATGCACCGCTGGCCGCGATGGGAGCGTCGGCTGCGCGCGGGGTGACGCTGCCCTGGACCCTGCTCGTCAGCGCAGTCATCGGCGTTCTCCTGATGCTCTCGCGGATTGTTTTTTCGACCGAACAACCGCTCGCCGACAGCGATCACTTGGTCGGCGCGCTGGTTTTGACCACGGCGGTTATCGCGATGGCGGAGGTCGCCCGGCCCCTTCGCTTCCTCAATTGCGTGTTCGGTGCATGGATCGTAATCGCGCCCTGGTTGCTGGAGGGCAGTTCGCTGTCGGCCAATATCGCCAGTACAATTGCCGGCTTGGCGCTCATCGCGCTCAGCCTGTCGCGGGGCAAGCGCAGTCCGGAACATTATGGGAGCTGGGACAGGTTCGTGGTCTAGCCAAACGGCCCCCATATGCGGTCAAGAACCAAGTTTAGGCGGCGAGATCCTGGCCAGCGGGAACAAGTGACCGCGACGGAGAAGAAATTGGATCGGCCGTCGGCCAAATCCTATATGAGCGACCGTATTGGGTCAGGAACCACCGTGACCGCTACGTATATCTACGCCCGCTATCGCCGCTTGGTATCCGGAACTAGACGGTCTCCTTTCGGCTCACGAGCCGAAGTAGGGGGTGCGCGTCGGCGTTTGCGCCCAACCCTTGTCGTTCACGCGCGCCAGCGGACGTCCCCAAACCTGCCGCTCCACCATCTCGGCTTGCGCGAGCGCCTGCCGGTTATCGATGGCGCACTCATGGCGCGCTAAGGATTGCGCGGGGCGCGAGATGAAGAATGATACTGGACGATCTTCCAGCCGTGGGCATCACGCATCAGCACTGAAGTCGCCGCGCCTTCGCGATCGATCACTCGCCCGTCGGCCAGTTCGATCCGGTAGGTATAGGTCTCCTGACCATAGGCCATGTGACCCATGCGTGTCACAGCCACCGTCGGTTCGCCAAAGGTGAAACTCGTAATCGCACCGAGTTCGGGACCCAGATGATGTTCCATGTAGTGCGCGAAACTGCCTTCATCCTTCCCGTTTTCGAAAATGGCGGAGTTCTCGGCAAACAGGTTCGCCATGGCGGCAGCGTCACGCGCGACCAGAGCGTCGCGATAGGCCACGAGCGTCGCTTCGGCGCCGGAGGTGTCCTCGTCCGATACGGCCGAGTGCTCTGCAGCGGTCATCGCATGGCCCGAATGGTCCATGCTCTGCGCAAACGCCGCAGCCGCCAAGGTGGCACAACCGAGCCCTATCGCGCCTGCCAGACTATATTTCCTCATTGATCTGTCCTTCGAATAGCTCAGAACCAGAACCGAACACCGACCACGTAATTGGTCACGCTGGAATCTTCACCACGGGCGCGCGCATAGTCGGCGCTCTGCCCGACCTTCCATTCCTGTTCGACGCCGATATAGGGCGCGAACTCGCGGGCAAATTCATAACGCAGTCGTAATCCCAGCTCAACCGTGTCGATCCCGGCACCGATGCCGAGTTCGGGTATGTCCTTTGTCGCCAGATTCACTTCGGTCCGCGGCTGAAGGATCAGACGCTGGGTGATGCGCTGGTCGAGTTCGCCTTCGAACCGTGCGGTCAGATCGCCCTTGTCCGAGA
>JBBSMH010000046.1:0-10389 GCA_038233275.1 Sphingomonadales bacterium
AAATTGACAGTGTCCCCTTCCACCAGATTATGAAGTTCGGCATGAAGAGAAGACAAAGACCGGATCCGCGCACTTGCATCATTGAGAGCTAGCCTGACCGTGTTGTCGTCTGCCCGCCGCGCCTTCATCGACAGCATCGCGCCAATCGAGGCCAGAGAGTTTTTCACCCGATGATCCACTTCCCGGCGAAGCATCTGTTCTCTCTGGATCGCTAGCCGCAAATCCAGTTCGCGCATTACATGACGCGCGAGCACCTTGAGAATTTTTCGTTGCAGATCGGTGAGTGTGCGGGGCTTATGGTCCAGCACGCAAAAGGTGCCCAACGGCAAGCCGTTTGCGCCCTTGAGAACGGCTCCCGCATAGAATCTGAAGCCGGGGTCTTCCGTACACAAGGGGTTGTCGGCCATCCTTTCATCTTGGAGGGTGTCGGGTATCTCGACGAAATCTCCTTGCAGGATGACATGTCCGCACAAGCTGGTTTCAATAGGCGTCGACCGCACGCCCAGTCCGACCTCGGCTTTGAACCACTGGCGTCCTTCATCGATGAAGTTGATGACCGAAACGGGGACTTCACAAAGGTCCGAAGCCAGCTCGACGAGTTCGTCAAAGTCTTTTTCGCGCTCGGTATCGAGAATGCCGTAGCGTCGCAGTTCGCGCAGACGTTCATTCTCGTGGGGATGCAGACAGGGTTTCATGTTGTGCTGATAGCACTCTCGGTAGACAAGGGAAGAAATGGTCTGGGTAGAGGCGAACCGGCTTGCCCCATTCCTTCCCGCCCCGCTTGACCGTTCAAACCCCGCACCCTCTGTTGCAATCCCATGCCGCTCCGCTAAGCCGCGCGCAGCCGATTCCCGCCGCACCAGGACCCGCGCCCGCATGAAGATTATGGCCGCCAATTCGAACCTGCCGCTCGCCCGGGCGATAGCGGCCTATCTCGAAATGCCGCTGACCGATGTCAGCGTGCGGCGTTTCGCGGACGAGGAAATCTTCGTCGAGATTCACGAGAACGTGCGCGGCGAGGATGTGTTCGTGGTCCAGTCGACGAGCTATCCGGCGAATGACAATCTGATGGAACTCCTGATTTGCGTCGATGCGCTGCGCCGCGCATCGGCACGCCGGATTACTGCCGTGGTGCCCTATTTCGGTTATGCGCGGCAGGATCGAAAGCCTGGGCCCCGCACACCGATCTCGGCCAAGCTGGTCGCCAATCTGATTACCGAAGCGGGGGCCGATCGCGTGCTCGCGGTCGATCTCCATGCGGGCCAGATTCAGGGTTTCTTCGATATTCCGACCGACAATCTCTACGCCGCACCGGTGATGGCCGCCGATATCCAGGCGCGTTACGGCGACCAGGAACTGATGGTCGTATCGCCAGACGTCGGCGGCGTGGTCCGTGCACGCGCGCTCGCCAAAAGGCTCGACAACGCCCCGCTCGCGATCGTCGACAAGCGCCGCGACCGGCCCGGCGAATCGGAAGTCATGAACATCATCGGCGAGGTGAAGGGGCGCCACTGCATACTGATCGACGACATCGTCGATTCGGGCGGAACGCTGTGCAATGCGGCGCAGGCGCTGCTCGACGAAGGCGCGGCCTCAGTCGCCGCCTATATCACTCACGGCGTGCTCTCGGGCAGCGCGGTGGCGCGGGTGGACAAGTCCGCGCTCAAGGAGCTTGTCATCACCGACACCATCCGCCCGACCGACGATGCGAGCGATTCGGACAAGATCCGCATTCTCACCATCGCCCCGCTGATCGGCGAGGCGGTGCGGCGCATTGCCGACGAAAGCAGCGTCTCGAGCCTGTTCGACTAGGCCACGGCCCGGCATGGCTACGCCCGAAGACCTTGCGCTCGCCCACCGGCTTGCCGATGCAGCAGGCGAGGCGATACGTCCGTTGTTTCGCGGGGAGTGGGCAAGCGAGCGCAAATCCGACCAGTCGCCGGTAACCGAGGCCGACCGGGCGGCAGAAGCGGCCATCCGTTCCATCCTCGAGGCAGAGCGTCCCGATGATGGAATTCTCGGAGAGGAGTACGGCATCTCGAACGAAGGCGCCGGGCGGCGCTGGGTGCTCGATCCGATCGACGGAACGATCAGCTTCATGGCCGGGCGGCCGATCTTCGGGACCTTGATCGCTCTGCTGCAGGATGGCTGGCCGCTCCTCGGTATCATCGACCAGCCGATCGCGAAAGAGCGCTGGGCGGCACGGTTAGGCGAGCCCACGACGTTCAACGGCAAACCCGTGCGCGCGCGCAGCTGCCGCTCGCTCGAGGATGCGGTGCTGGCGACCAGCAGCCCGCATTACTTCACCGCCGACCAGGCCGAGCCCTATATGAGGCTGGCCGCTGCGGTCGGTGGCAATGCGCGGCAGGGCACCATCGTCTATGGCGGCGATTGTTACAATTACGGCCTGCTCGCCGGGGGACATATCGACATTGTCTGCGAAGCAGGCCTGGCCGTCTACGATTACGCCGCGCTGGTGCCGGTGGTGGAGGGCGCGGGTGGCACGGTGAGCGACTGGCAGGGCAATCCGCTGGATGCCCAGAGCGATGGGACGGTCCTGGCGTTGGGCGACCCCGCGCGGCTTGAGGACGTTCTCGAAGCGATCGGTCTCGCTGGCTAGCGCAATGCCACGGCGCGACTGGTCACGGGCCGCGGACCTGGCCCATGCGCGGCTTTCGCCGGGCCCGTAATTCGCCTAGGCCCTCGACCATGTCCGCGCCGATTGCCAGGCTTGAAAACAAGATCGCGCTCGTTACCGGGGCCGCGCGCGGGCTGGGATTTGCGATTGCCGTCAGGCTGGCGCAGGAAGGCGCGAAGGTGTGGCTTGGCGGGCGCGATGCGGCGACGCTGGAAGCGGCGGCAGAACGGATTGGAGCAAACGCGCGGGCGCTCACCTTCGATGTTGTCGACGATGCCGCGACGGCGCAGGCCTTCGCACGGATCGAGGGCGAGAGCGGGCTCGATATCCTGGTCAACAATGTCGGCAATCGCGATCGCCGGGCATTTGGGGAATTGCAGCGCGCCGACATGCGGGCGCTTCTCGAAACCAATTTGATCGCTCCGTTCGATCTTGCTCGCCGTGCCGTGCCGCTGATGGAGGCGCGCGGATACGGGCGGATCGTCAACATCACTTCGATCGCCGCAGAAATCGCGCGCGGCGACGTGCTCTACACCGCCAGCAAGGGCGGTCTGGCCGCGCTGACCCGCGCGCTCGCGGCGGAGCTGGGCGGCAGCGGGATCACTGTCAACGCCGTCGCACCGGGATTTTTCGTCACAGAAGCCAATCGAGAGATGGTCGCCGACCGGGATGTCGCGGCGCATCTGCAGCGCCGCACGTCGCTCGGCCGCTGGGGCGAGCCGGAAGAGATCGCCGGCGCGGTCGCCTTCCTCGCCTCGTCCGATGCCAGCTATGTCACCGGGCACACGCTGACAGTCGACGGCGGCTATCTGACTCACTTCTGACTTGCATTCTGGGCATGAAACGCTATCTGCGCGCGCTTCACTGACACGTGATTCATCTGCCTGCCTGGCGACAAGGGCTGCCAGGGCCGGTTCGGACGTGTCTTCTGAAACAGGAGATGAAAATGCCCAAGCTGAAGACCAAAAGCGGTGTGAAGAAACGCTTCAAGATCACCGCGACCGGCAAGATCAAGCATGGTGTCGCGGGCAAGCGCCACCGCCTGATCAGCCACAATGCGAAGTATATCCGCCAGAACCGCGGTACCGTGGTGCTCGCCAAGTGCGACACCAAGGCCGTCAAGAAATGGGCCCCCTACGGGCTCGACTGACGCCAGCGATTTTCAGGAGATAAGATATGCCTCGCATCAAACGCGGCGTCACCACGCGCCAGAAACACAAGCGGATCCTCGATCAGGCCAAGGGCTATCGCGGCCGCCGCAAAAACACCATTCGCATCGCCCGCCAGGCGGTCGAGAAAGCCGGGCAGTATGCCTATCGCGACCGCAAGGTTAAGAAGCGCAATTTCCGCGCGCTGTGGATCCAGCGGATCAACGCCGCGGTCCGCGCCGAGGGGCTGACCTATTCGCAGTTCATCCACGGCACCAAGCTTGCCGGGATCGAACTCGATCGCAAGGTCATGGCCGACCTTGCGATGAACGAAGGGGCGGCTTTCCAGTCGATCATCCGCCAGGCCAAGGAAGCGCTTCCCGCCTGACGCGAGCGACATTTCGAAAAGAACAAGCGCCGCCTCGCAAGGGTGGCGCTTTTTCTTTGCCGGCAATTGCGTTAGCGAGCGCGCCAGATGAGCCAGGATACCGAACACAAGACCGCCGATACGCTCGAGCGGCTGCACAGCGCGGACAGCGCCGAGGCGATCGAGGCCATCCGGGTGGACGCGCTCGGCAAGAAAGGCTGGGTCAGCCAGCTGATGAAGACGCTCGGCCAGATGAGCCCGGAAGAACGGCAGGTCGAGGCCCCTGGCATCCAGGGGGTGCGGGCTCGCATTGCCGAGGCCATCGACGATCGCAAAGCGGTGATCGAGGCGGCCGAAATCGAGCGGCGTCTCGCGCGCGAGAAGCTCGATCTGACGCTCCCCGCGCCGGAACCCCTG
Source organism: Sphingomonadales bacterium (assembly GCA_038233275.1). Lineage (GTDB taxonomy): Bacteria > Pseudomonadota > Alphaproteobacteria > Sphingomonadales > Sphingomonadaceae > Qipengyuania. The sequence goes on from JBBSMH010000046.1 coordinate 4,571, forward strand.
CGCGGCTCGGTGCACCCGGTCAACCAGGTGATGGACGAGCTGGCGGAAATCTTCGCCGACCTCGGCTTCTCCGTCGCAACGGGTCCCGAGATCGAGGACGACTGGCACAATTTCACCGCGCTCAACATGGCCGAAACGCATCCGGCGCGCGCGATGCACGATACCTTTTATTTCCCCGATCGCGATGCCCAAGGCAACCGTATGTTGCTCAGGACGCATACAAGCCCGGTGCAAATCCGTGCGCTAGCGGAGCGTGGAGCGCCTATCCGCGTCATCGCGCCGGGGCGCGTCTATCGCTCCGACAGCGACGCGACGCACACGCCGATGTTCCACCAGGTCGAGGGGCTTGTAATCGACCGCGACATCCACCTCGGGCACCTGAAATGGACGCTTGAGACTTTCCTCAAGGCGTTCTTCGAGCGCGATGACATCGTGCTACGCCTGCGCCCTTCCTACTTCCCCTTCACCGAGCCGAGCGTCGAGGTCGATGTGGGCTGGCAAGACGTGGACGCCAATGGAATCAGGCGCCGTGTCCTTGGTGGTGACGGCGATGCGCCCGGCCACGGCTGGATGGAATTGCTCGGCAGCGGCATGGTCAACCGCAGGGTGATCGAATTTGCCGGACTCGATCCGGACGAATGGCAGGGCTTCGCTTGGGGCCTGGGAGTCGATCGTCTCGCCATGCTCAAATATGGGATGGATGATCTGCGCGCCTTCTTTGACGGCGATTATCGCTGGGCGGCGCATTACGGCTTCTCGCCCTTCGACCAGCCGACGCTGTCGGGCGGGGTTGGAGCGCCAAGGGGGGGTGGGGCATGAAGTTTTCGCTCGAATGGCTGAAAGATTTCCTCGAAACCGATGCTGCGGTGGCAGAGATCGCGGCGGCGCTCAACCGGATCGGCCATGAGGTCGAGGCGATCGAGGACCCCGCGGAGAGGCTCGAGGGATTCCGCGTGGCCGAGGTCCTGTCCGCCGAGAAGCACCCCGATGCCGACAAGCTGCAGGTGCTGACGGTTTCCACCGGAACCGGTGAGCCGCTGCAGGTCGTTTGCGGCGCGCCCAACGCGCGCGCGGGGATGAAAGGGGTCCTCGGCCTGCCCGGCGCGGTCGTGCCCGCCAACGGCATGGAATTGCGCAAAAGCGCCATCCGCGGCGTCGAGAGCAACGGCATGATGTGCTCGGTGCGCGAACTCGAACTGGGCGAGGAGCACGACGGCATCGTCGAGCTGCCCGAGGACGCGCCGGTCGGCACGAGCTTTTCAGACTATCACAACGCCTCGCCGGTATTTGACGTCGCGATCACGCCCAACCGGCCCGATTGCATGGGTGTGATGGGCATTGCTCGCGACCTCGCCGCCGCAGGGGTCGGAACGTTCAAGCGGGTCGAAGCGCCGGATATCCCGGGCGAGGGCGTGTGCCCGGCAGAAATCCGCATCGATGATCCGACAGGGTGCCCCGCGTTCTATGGCCGCGCGATCCGCGGCGTATCGAACGGCGCCTCGCCCGAGTGGATGCAGCGCCGGCTCAAGTCGGCCGGACAGCGCCCGATCAGCGCGCTGGTCGATTGCACCAATTACCTGATGCTGGCAACGGGGCGCCCCGCGCATGTCTACGACCTCGCCAAGCTGTCGGGCGCAGTGGTCGCGCGGCGCGCGAAAGAGGGCGAAACCGTCGAAGCCCTCAACGAGAAGACCTACACGCTCGATGACAGCATGACGGTGATCGCGGACGACAAGGGCGTCCACGACATCGGCGGGATCATGGGTGGCGAACATTCGGGCGCGAGCGGGGATACCCGGGACGTCTTGCTCGAAATCGCCTATTTCGATCCCGAGCGGATCGGGATGACGGGCCGCAAGCTCGGCATCGCCAGCGATGCGCGGACGCGCTTCGAGCGGGGGGTGGACCCTGCCTTCCTCGACGACGGCCTCGCGCTCCTGACGGAGCTCATCCTGAAGACCTGCGGGGGAAGCGCAAGCGAGGTGGTGCGCGCGGGCACGCCTCCTGCCGTGCCGAGGGTCGTCACGTTCGGCCCGGGCCTGACCTCGCGTCTCGGCGGAATGGATGTGCCGCAGGAGGGGCAGCGCGTGATCCTCGAGGCGCTCGACTTCCGAGTCGGCGAGGATTGGCAGGTCACTTGTCCGCCGCGGCGCCACGATATCGAAGGCCCGGCCGACCTCGTGGAAGAAGTGGTCCGCATATATGGTCTGGACAAGGTCCAAAGCGTCGCACTGCCGCGCGCCGATGGTGTCGCGAAGCCCACCGCAACCCCCCTCCAGCAGATCGAGCGCAAACTCCGCCGTGCGGCTGCGGCACGGGGGTTGAACGAGGCGGTGACGTGGTCTTTCCTGCCGGTCGCGGACGCCGAGCATTTTGCGGATGGAGCCGAGCTTTGGATGCTCGACAATCCGCTCAGCGAGGACATGAAGGCCATGCGCCCCTCGCTGATCCCAGGACTCCTCTCCGCGGCGGGCCGCAATCTTAACCGCGGCGCGGAAAACGTGCGGCTGTTTGAGATCGGCCGACGCTATCACCGCATTTCAGAGGTTGTACCCGGTTTCATGCATAGCAACGAGCGCGAGACGCTCGGCGTGGTGCTGGCGGGCGAGGCGGCACCGCGCGGGTGGGCCACGGGCAAGGCTACCCAGTTTGATGCTTTCGACGCCAAGGCCGAGGCCATGGCGCTGCTCGAGGAAGCCGGCGCGCCGGTGGACAATCTGATGGTGATGGACGGTGCCGGGGGCCAGTTCCACCCCGGCCAGTCGGCCACCCTGCGTCTCGGACCCAAGAATGTGCTCGCTCGATTCGGTGCGCTGCATCCCGCCACTCTCAAGGCCTTCGATATCGACGGCCCGGTGATGGGAGTCGAAATCTTCCTCGACTCGATCCCACCGAAGAAGAATGTCTCCTTCGCGCGTCCCCCTTATCGCCCCTCTGCGCTGCAAACAGTGACGCGGGACTTCGCCTTCCTGGTCCCCGCAGAGCTTGCCGCGGGCGACCTCGTGCGCGCGGTCTCGAGCGCGGACAAGCAGGCGATCACGGATGCGCGCGTGTTCGATCTCTTCGTAGGTCAGGGCGTGCCCGAAGGCAGGAAGTCGCTCGCAATCGAAGTCGAGCTCCAGCCGGGCGAGAAGACCTTCTCCGAGGAGGAGATAAAGGCGATTTCCGACAGGATCGTGGCAAGCGCCGCAAAACTTGGTGCGGAGCTGCGCGGATGAGAACGGCCCTTGTCACCGGAGCCTCCGCAGGGATCGGCGAAGCGACCGTGCGGGCGCTGGTCGGCAGCGGCTGGCGCTGCGTGGCGAGCGGGCGGCGCAGCGAGCGGCTCGATGCGCTTGTCGCCGAGCTGGGGCGGGACAAGGTCCACGCGGCCGCATTTGACATCACCGACGAAGCCGCGCGAGATACGGTGCTCGATGCTCTGCCCGAAGATTTCTCAGGCATCGACCTGCTGGTGAGCAATGCCGGCCTGGCGCTCGGCACCTCCCCGGCGCAGCAGAGCGATCTCGCCGACTGGAAGACGGTGATCGAAACGAACGTCGTCGCGCTGGTATCGCTCACTCACAAGCTCCTGCCGGGCCTGGTCGAGCGCAAGGGCGCCATCGTCAACCTGTCCTCCGTGGCGGCAACTTATCCCTATCCGGGCGGCAACGTGTACGGCGGGACCAAGGCCTTCGTTCGCCAATTCTCGCTGGGCCTGCGCAGCGATCTTCACGGCACCGGAGTGCGGGTCTGCTCGATCGAACCGGGAATGGTCGAGACCGAATTCACCATGGTCCGGACTCGCGGGAACCGGGAAGCGCACGAAAAGCTCTATGGCGGTGCCGATCCCATGACCGCGCAGGATATCGCTGAGACGATCCGCTGGGTGGCCGAGCTGCCCCCGCATCTCAATATCAACACGCTGGAACTGATGCCCGTGAGCCAAAGCTTCGCCGGCTTCCAGATCGCGCGCGACTGAGAGCAAAATGACCTCCAGCCGCCGCACCTTCGCGATCATCTCTCATCCCGACGCGGGCAAGACCACGCTGACCGAGAAGCTGTTGCTGACCGGCGGCGCGATCCATCTGGCGGGCGAGGTGAAGGCGCGCGGGGCGGCGCGTCGCGCGCGCAGCGACTGGATGAAGATCGAGCAGCAGCGCGGCATCTCGGTGACCAGCTCGGTCATGACCTTCGAGCGCGCCGATGAAGACGGGAACACCATCACCTTCAACCTGCTCGACACGCCGGGGCACGAGGACTTCTCCGAAGACACCTATCGCACGCTCACCGCGGTGGATTCGGCCATCATGGTGATCGATGCGGCCAAGGGGATCGAGCCGCAGACGCGCAAGCTGTTCGAGGTGTGCCGCCTACGCAGCGTGCCGATCATCACCTTCGTCAACAAGGTCGACCGCGAGGGCCGCCCGGTGTTCGAGCTCCTCGACGAAATCGCCGACATGCTCGCGCTCGACGTCAGTCCGCAGGCTTATCCGGTGGGTATGGGCGGCGAATTCGAGGGCGTGCTCGATTTCGCGAGCGGCTGCGTCGCGCGGCCCGAGGGACCGTCGAAGGAATTCAAGGGCAAGCGTGACTGCGAGCCGAAGATCCCCGAACGCTTCGCGGAGAACATCGAACTGGCGCGGATCGGCTATCCCGAGTTCGACCTCGATGCCTATCGCAATGGCGACCTGACGCCGGTCTATTTCGGATCGGCATTGAAGAATTTCGGTGTCACCGAGCTGATCGAGGCGATCGCGAAATACGCCCCGCCACCGCGTCCGCAGCCTGCCGGCGAGGAGCAGGTCGCGCCGGACCGGGACGAGGTCACCGGGTTCATCTTCAAGGTCCAGGCCAATATGGACCCTAACCACCGCGACCGCATCGCTTTTATGCGGCAGGTTTCCGGCACGTTCAAACGCGGCATGAAGCTGACCCCCTCGGGGTTGGGCAAGCCGGTCGCGATACACTCGCCGATCCTGTTCTTCGCGCAGGATCGCGAGCTGGCCGATACCGCGCATCCGGGCGACATCATCGGCATTCCCAACCATGGCACGCTGCGCGTCGGCGATACGCTGAGCGAAAAGAACACGGTGCGCTTCACCGGCCTCCCTAACTTCGCGCCTGAAATCCTGCGCCGTGTCGTGCTGGTCGATCCGACCAAGACCAAGCAGCTGCGCAAGGCGCTCGACGATCTGTCCGAGGAAGGCGTGATCCAGGTGTTCTATCCCGAAATCGGCGGCCAGTGGATTGTCGGCGTGGTTGGACAGCTGCAGCTCGACGTGCTCGTCTCGCGGCTCTCCGCGGAATACAAGGTGGAGGCCAGCCTGGAGCCCGCGCCCTTTGCCACCGCGCGCTGGCTGAGGGGGGAAGACAGCGCAATGGACGAATTCGAGAAGTTCAATCGCGCGAATCTTGCGAAAGACCGCGATGGCGATCTGGTGTTTATGGCGAAAAGCCCTTGGGACGTGAATTACCAGCAGGAAAAACACCCCCAGCTGACCTTCTCTGCCACCAAGGAGCGGTAAGCTTGCGGCCCGCCACGCTTCGCGGCATGGCGCGGGCATGAACGGTTCCGGCCCCACTTCGCAGACCTTCATCTCGCAGCGGCTGCGCCTCAACTATCTCGACTGGGGCAATCCCGGCGCGCCGCCGCTGGTCCTCGTTCATGGCGGACGCGATCACGCGCGCAGCTGGGACTGGGTGGCCCAGGAGCTGCGCGAAGACTGGCACGTCGTCGCCTTCGATCATCGCGGCCACGGCGATTCGGACTGGGTTTCCGACGGCAATTATCAGGTCGGCGACATGGTCTACGATCTGGCGCAGCTCGTCCATCAGCT
>JBBSMH010000047.1:0-10372 GCA_038233275.1 Sphingomonadales bacterium
CCCGGCGTCCGGCCAAGTGACATCACCCGTATCTGGATAGGGCCATTTGCATAGGCCAGTTGTAACTGTCGGTGAACGCCAAAGTTTCGTGCTATTCCGGCTCGCCGTCGGCGCCGGGCTCGAATTCGAGCGAGGCGCTATTGATGCAATAGCGCAGACCCCCTGCTGCGGACGGCCCGTCGGGGAAGACGTGTCCCAGATGCCCGCCGCAATTGGCGCAGGTCACCTCTGTGCGAACCATGCCGTGGCTGGTATCGCGATGCTCGTCGACAGCATCCCTTTCGGCGGGCGCGATAAAGGCCGGCCAGCCGCAGCCCGAATTGTATTTCGCATCGCTCGCGAACAGCTTCTGCCCGCAACCCGCGCAGTAATATTCGCCCTCATCGTAGAACTTGTCGTATTTCCCGCTAAAGGCCCGCTCTGTGCCTTTCTCGCGCAGGATATGAAACTGCTCCGGCGAAAGCTTCTCGCGCCACTGCCCTTCGGAAGGTTTTTGGTCGTCGCTCATGGAAATCTCCTCGCTGGAGATATGGGGAAGGGTCAGGCGTCGACCAAGGCGTAATGGGAGGGAGGATGGATTCCCTCCATCTTCTCCGCCAGAAGCGGGCGGAAGCTGGGGCGGCTCTTGAACACCGAATACCAGCTGCGTGCCTGCTCGTGGCCTTTCCAGTCGATCCCGCCCAGATAGTCGGCGACCGAGATCTGCGCCGCGGCAGCGAGATCGGCGAGGCTCATCGTCGAGCCGGCCAGCCAGCTGCGGTTATCGACCAGAAAGTCGATGTAGTAGAGATGCTCGTGCGCCAGCTTCATCGCTTCGCGCAACACACGCGAATCGGGCGGTTGATGGAGCACGAGGCGCTTCTTCATCCGCTCGTGCAGCAGAGGCCCGGTGACATCTCCGTATAGGTTCTCGTCGAACATGGCCGTGAGGCGGCGAATCTCGGCCCGAGTGGCCGAGCTGCCGCCCAGCATCGGGCTGCGCTCGACCGTTTCTTCGAGATATTCGCAAATCGCCTGGCTGTCGCATAGCGTCAGATTGCGCGCGCGATCATGGAGCACGGGAGTGCGGCCGGCCGGATTGAGCGCCCACAGCTCGTCGCGCCCTTCCCAAGGGTGTTCACGCACGAGATCGTAGGCGATGTTCTTCTCGCCCATCAGGATCCGCACCTTGCGGCTGAAGGGGCACAGGGGGAATTGATGGAGTTGCCACATTTGCGGCGCTCCTCATGGCGGATGCTCGCGGCAAAATCCACCGGGCGTCCGGCCGCGGGGGCAAATTAAGCTGTGGGTTAGCGCGTCTCGCGCGGTAGAGCGTCCTTCATCCGCTCGCCCATCTCGCGCAGCGCCGGGAGCATCACCGAGAAACTCTCGCTCAGCCTGGCCATTGCGTCCATCGCGCGCGGCAGCTTGTCTTGGATTTCGCCCGACAGCCTACCCGCCCCAGGAGCCATCCGGCGCAGTGTCATGTCGGGATCGACAGGCCGGGGCTTCTCGCCGGCGATATCCGCGGTCGCTTCGGCGAGCGGTTCCACAAGGGGGGCCAGCGGCAGGTCGAGCAGAACCTCGGTCAGAACCGCGAGCGTATCGGCAAGCTGCTGCTGCCTGACGGGGTCGGAAAGCGAATCGGACAAATGTTCCAGCGTCTCCGTCTCGGGCGGGAGCTGCGCTTCTTCCTGACCGAAGGCAGGCGTCGCCAGCGCGGCGAGCGGGAGGGCGGCAGTGAGGACAATGCGTCGCATGGATCGATTCCCTAGAAAATGTGCCCCGAGCCTGCGCTAAAAGCCGTTAACCGATGCTGAAAGCGGCCTACAGGCCCGATGCATCGAGCATCAGCAGGCAGGCGGGCATGACCTCGTCGAGGCGGCCGGGCTGCTGCAGCTCCAGCGCCTCCTTGCGACCGCGTAGCGCGATAGCCTCGCGGGTAAGCCCGGTCTCGTCCATCAGCCCGGCCACACTGCGGACGAAGAATTCGCGCCCGCGGCTGTCGGCGAGCAAATCGGGCCAGTCCTTGCCCGCCGCATTTCCGGCGCGCTGCATTTCGGTCGCAATGGCAATCGCCGCCGCACAGCGCAGCGCCGCCTGTCGCGCGATCGGCAGGTCGACCAGTTCCATCGTTATTGCAGGCGGTACTGATGGTGACGCGACCGCGGAGTCCTGTGCGGCGGTGGTCCCGGAGGCGGCAAGGGCGGCGCTGAGTATGGCCGACAACATCGGGCCTCTCTAACCCGGCCAAGCTGAACCGCAAGCGACCGCTTGCCCGGTGGGAACCGCTCCACTACGCCCCCTGCACAAAGGAGAGCCGATTCCATGAAATCCCGCGCCGCCGTCGCCTTCGAACCCAAACAACCGCTCGAAGTGGTGGACGTGGAGCTCGACGGCCCGAAGCGCGGCGAGGTGCTGGTCGAGATCATGGCGACGGGCATTTGCCACACTGACGCCTACACGCTCGACGGGCTTGACAGCGAGGGGATTTTCCCGAGCATCCTTGGGCACGAGGGCTGCGGGGTCGTGCGCGAAATGGGCCCGGGGGTGACCAGCGTGGAGGAAGGCGATCACGTCATCCCGCTCTACACCCCCGAATGCCGCCAGTGCAAAATGTGCCTCAGCGGCAAGACCAATCTGTGCAGCGCAATCCGCGAGACGCAGGGGAAAGGCGTAATGCCCGACGGGACCAGCCGCTTTTCCTACAAGGGTGAGACAATCCACCACTACATGGGCTGTTCGACCTTTTCGAACTTCACGGTCCTGCCGGAAATCGCACTGGCGAAGATCCGCACCGACGCCCCCTTCGATACCAGCTGCTACATCGGCTGCGGCGTCACCACCGGCGTCGGCGCGGTGGTAAACACTGCGCAGGTGAAGCCGGGCGACAATATCGTTGTGTTCGGTCTCGGCGGAATCGGGCTGAATGTGATTCAGGGCGCGAAGATGGCGGGTGCCGACCGTATCGTGGGCGTCGATGTCAATCCGGCGAAGGAGGAATGGGGCCGCAGGTTCGGTATGACCGACTTCGTGAACCCGAAGAAGACGGCGGACGTTGTCGCGCACCTTGTCGAATTGCTCGACGGCGGTGCGGATTACAGCTTCGATTGCACCGGCAACACCGAGGCCATGCGCCAGGCGCTGGAATGCTGTCACAAAGGCTGGGGTACCTCGATCATTATCGGGGTCGCCGAAGCGGGCAGGGAAATCGCCACCCGCCCCTTCCAGCTGGTCACCGGGCGGAACTGGCGGGGCACGGCCTTCGGCGGGGCGAAGGGCCGCACCGATGTGCCCAGGATCGTCGACTGGTACATGGACGGCAAGATCGCCATCGACCCGATGATCACTCACCGGCTGACGCTGGAGGAGATCAACAAGGGCTTCGATCTGATGCACGCAGGCGAGAGCATTCGCAGCGTGGTGGTCTATTAATTCACGAAAAGGAGACGGGAATGTTCAATCACATCATGATCGGCACCAACGACATCGAGAAGTCCAAGGCCTTCTACGAAAAAGTGCTCGGCGTTCTGGGGGTCGAGCGCTCGATGGACAACACCACCGATAGCGGCACCAAGCGGGTTTTCTTCATGCACGAGGGCAATGTTCTGGCCCTGTCGCAACCGATCGACGGCCAGCCTGCCACCTGCGCCAATGGCCTGACCATCGGCTTCCGCTGCAATTCGCCCGAGCAGGTGAAGGAGCTGCACGATGTCGCGGTGGCCAATGGCGGCACCAGCATCGAGGATCCGCCCGGCCTGCGCGAAACCACCATGGGGCCGATCCATTTGTCCTATTTCCGCGATCTGGACGGCCACAAGATCTGCGGCATCCACCGTCCATCGTAAGGCTGGAGTGTAAGGCTGGAGAGGTGACGCTGAAGACCCTCGCTACCAACAAGGCGTTCGGCGGAGTGCAGGGGGTGTATTCGCATGTCTCCGCCGAGACCGTTTCCGAGATGACCTTCTCGGCTTTCGTGCCGCCTCACGAACCGGGCGCCAAGCTGCCGGTGCTGTGGTATCTCTCGGGCCTCACCTGCACGCACGCCAACGTCACCGAGAAGGGTGAATACCGGCGCGCCTGCGCCGAACATGGCGTGATGTTCATCGCGCCCGACACCTCCCCTCGCGGCGACGAGGTTCCCGACGCACCGGACGAATACGATTTTGGCAAGGGCGCTGGCTTCTACGTCGATGCCACGCAGGAGCCGTGGCGCAAGCACTACCGCATGCGCTCCTATATCGAAACGGAGCTGCCGCGGATCGTCGCTGCCAATTTTCCAGCCGACCTGACTCGCCAGTCGATCACAGGCCATTCGATGGGCGGCCACGGCGCGCTGACTGTCGGTTTGAGGAACGCGGCCCGGTTCCGCTCGATCAGCGCTTTCGCACCCATCGTCGCGCCCAGCCTGGTGCCATGGGGCCAAAAGGCGCTGACGGGCTATCTGGGGGATCACCCCGACGCCTGGAGCGATCATGACGCTGTCGCGCTGATCGAGGGGGGTGCGCGGCACGATCACCTGCTTGTCGACCAGGGGACAGCCGATCAATTCCTCGAAGAGCAATTGCAAACCCGAAGGCTGGTCAAAGCGTGCGAGGCTGCCGCAATGGACGCTGAGATCCGCATGCAGGAGGGCTACGACCATTCCTATTTTTTCATCTCGACCTTCATGGCCGAGCATGTCGCGTGGCATGCCGAACGGCTGAGAGCCTAGCGCGCCGGCAGGAGAAACGCGAACTCGCCGGCCAGGTGGGCTGTTTTCGCGAGAGCCACGCGATATGCGCCGCCGCCGTCGAGCAGGGGATCGAGCAGGTCCCGTGCTCGAATTTTTCCCCTCACCGGCCCGCTCTGCCCCCTCGCATCCGGCTTGTGGAAGGCCCGCATTTCTTTATGGGCCGGAAGCCGAGATGTCCGGCCGACCCACCCCCAAACCCTGGATCGACGCGATCCATGCCTATGTCCCCGGCCCCGCGGAATCGGGAGACGGGCGCGCGCTTGTCAAACTGTCGGCCAATGAGAACCCGCTGGGGTGCAGCGAGGCGGCGCTGGCGGGGCGCGCACAAGCGGAAAACCCCGCGCGCTACCCTGATCCCCGTGCCTGCGCCTTGCGCGAAGCGATCGGCGCAACGCATCGCATCGATCCCGCCCGCATCGTCTGTGGCACGGGATCCGACGAATTGCTCAACTTGGCAGCGCAAGCCTATGCCGGCGTCGGCGACGAGGTACTGTTCGGCCGCTACAGCTTCGTGGTGTACGAGATTGCCGCGCGGCGGTGCGGCGCAACGCCGGTCGAGGCGCCCGACAAGGATTACGGCGCCGATGTCGCCGCCTTGCTGGACGCGGTGACCGAAAGAACGCGCGTGGTCTTCCTCGCCAACCCGAATAATCCCACGGGCACCTGCCTGCCGCGCGCCGAGCTCGCGCGATTGCATGCCGGGCTGGCGCCTTCCGTCCTGCTGGTGATCGATCAGGCCTATGCCGAATATCTCGCGCCGGACGAGGACGATGGCGGGATGGAACTGGCCGCACATCACACCAATGTTCTCGTGACCCGAACCTTCTCCAAGATCTACGGCCTGGCGGGCGAACGGGTTGGCTGGGCCACCGGCGCCCCGCAACTGATCGAGGCGCTCAATCGCATCCGCGGGCCTTTCAATGTCACTGTGAGCGGACAGGCGGCGGCGCTTGCAGCGCTCGGCGATCAGCACTTCGTCGAGCGCTCGCGGGAGCACAATGCAGCCGAACGCGAGCGTTTCGCACTGGCCATCGCGGCCCTTGGCAACCACGGCTTGCGCATTGTCCCCAGCAAGGCAAACTTCGTCCTGGTCCTGTTCGAAGGAGCGCTGAGGGCCGAGGCTGGGCTGCGATCGCTCAACGAAGGCGGCTATGCCGTTCGCCACCTGCCCGGCCAGGGCCTGCCACACGCCCTGCGAATAACCATCGGAACGCGCGACCAGTTGGAGGACATCGCCAGGATCCTGCGGCGCGAAGCGGAAGCAAGCGGCTAGGGCCGGAACACTAAGGATTGAGAGCGTTGATCGCGTCGAGCACGCGCGCCTCGATCTCCTCGCGGGGGAGGCCCGGCGGGATCGGCTCGCCGAAGCGATAGGTTATCGTCCCGCGCCGCTTGAGCCTGCGGTGATAGAGCGGCCCACTATCGACCGCGACGGGCACCACCGGCAGCCCCAGCATCTTGTAGAGCCCGGCAAATCCCGCCTGCAGCCGGCGCCGCTCCCCGTGCGGCACGCGCGTCCCCTCTGGGTAGATCACCAGCGGACGGTCCTGCGCGATCATCGCGCGCGCCTCGCGGATCATCGCCATCAGCGTCTTGGCGCCCGCCTCGCGCGCGACCGGGATCAGGCCGAAGGCGCGGCCGGCATGACTCCATCCGACGATCTTGAACAATTCCTGCTTGGCGAATACCCCGGGCAGCGGAAGGAGATAGGGAGCGTCGATCGCCTCGAAAAAGCTCTCATGCTTGATGGCGTAAAGCACCGGGCCGTCCGAAGGCGCTCCTTCGCAACGCAATTCACATCCCAACAGATGCACCGCGCACCAGCGGTGAAGCCCGCTCCACCCGCGCGCCGCCCGCTGGAAATAGTGCTTGCTGAAAGGCAGCATCGCCAGCGCCCATAGCGTCACGACAATCGAACCGAGATAGAATGTCAGATAGAACGCGATATTACGAAACAACAGCATCTCGCCCCTCGTTCAGCCGGGCCAGCCCTGCGAGACCAGTGCGGCGAGCAGTTTATTGTATTCCAGGTAAAGCTGGTGAAGGTCGGGATCGGAGGGGACGGCGTCGCCGATGATCGTAATGTCATCGGGGATGGAGCTGCGGAATTCCGACGCCGCGCGGCGCATGTGCCAGTCCGTGGTCACCAGACGGACTGTCTTGAACTTGTTCTGGCGCAGCCATTGCGATGCTTCGCCCGCGTTGCTGCGCGTATCGACCGCCAAATAGCCGAGCGTCACGCAGCATTCCATCTCGCGAGCCGTGACGTCGAACTGGGCGGCGAACTCCCCGGGCTTCACCTCCGGATCGACGCCCGAGACGAACATCTGCTCGGCCTCTTCTGCCCGCAGCACCTCCAGCCCGCGCTGGATACGGCCCGCCCCGCCCGTCGGCACAATCACGGCGTCGGTTTCGACCTGCCCGAGCGGCTGCGGCAGCGAAACGGCGAAGCCGATGAAGCCGAGCGCATAGAACAGCAGGAGGAAGGCGAAGAAGCGAAGTATCACAGCATTTTCCCGAGCGAGCGCAATACCGTGAAACGCGCAGTGAGCAAGGCGATTACGACCGCCGCCACCGGCACCAGCGCCAGCCACAACCAATCCGCCCGCTCCAGACCCCCGCCTGCGACCATGCCCGATTCAAGTACGGCGAACTGCGCGCCGAGCACGATCAGGGCAATTGCGCCCAGCACCAGCCCGGTTAGCGCTCCGAGCGCGGCATCTAACAGCACCGAGCGTTGGAAAATCCGTGTAATCTGGCGGTCGTTGCCACCCAGCAAATGGACGATCTCGATGGTGTCGCGATTGGCAGCGAGTGCATTGCGCGACGCCAGCCAGACCGCCGCCGCGCCAGTAAAAGCCAGTAAGGCAACCAGCGCGAAGGCGAGCCAGCGCAGAGTCGAGATCGCCGAGAAGACGGGTCCCAGCCAGGCGGATTGGGCATCGACCCGCGCATCGGGAGCTACCCTTGCCAGTGACCGGCTGAGCCGCTCCAGCGTATCGGTATCGGCCGCCCGATTCAGCCGGACATCGATCAGCGCCGGTATCGGCACCACTTGGTTCTGCACCCCGCCACCAAGCCAAGGCTCGACGAGCTCGGCCAACTCTTCCTCGGGCACAAGTCTCAGTTCGCTTACGTGAGGATCTTGTTCCAGCACTGCGACTGCGCGCTGCGCTTGCGCCGCACGATCGGCCGGATCGGCTTCGACCACCTGCACTGTCACACCACCGGCGAGATCGGCGCGCGCCGATCCCGCCAGCCTGGCGAGCGAGCGTTCACCGCCGGCAGCCAGCACCGTCAGCGCGACCATGATCGCGATGACCCACGGCATCGGCCCCCCCAGCCGCGCCTTCGGCAGCAGGTGCGCCGCCCGGCGCCCGCGCAGCGGCGCCAAACCGCGCTCGACCGCGCGCGCCAGCACGGGAGGCCGCCGGATCAACGCTTTTCCCCCTGATTGCGGCGCGGGGGATAGCGCAGCGCGCCCGTCGGGTCCGACAGCCTGCCCTTGTCGAGCCGCATGATAAGCGAATCAGGCACCTTGCGGAGCAGGTTCACGTCATGCGTCGCCACCACGACCGTGGTGCCCAGCCGGTTGAGCGCCTCGAACAGACGCAGCAGCTTCAGGGCCATCTCCGGATCGACATTGCCGGTCGGCTCGTCCGCCACGAGCATATCGGGCCGGGCGATCACCGCGCGCGCGATGGCCACCCGTTGCTGCTCGCCCCCCGATAGCGTCGCGGGCGGCGCATTCACGCGGTGCGACAGTCCGACCCAGTCGAGCATGTCGCTGACCGGCTGCCGCAGATCCGCCTCGCGCACGCCCGAGACGCGCAAGGGCAGGGCGACATTGTCGAACGCGGAAAGATGCTGGATCAGGCGGAAATCCTGGAAGACGACGCCCAGCCTGCGACGGAAGCCGGGCAGTTTTTCGCGCGGGAGAGTGATGACGTCGTGTCCGAACAACCGCAGCGCCCCGCGTGACGGTCGTTGGGCCAGGTAGAGCAGCTTGAGCAGCGAGGTCTTGCCCGCGCCGCTCGCGCCCGTGAGGAAATAGAACCGGCCCGCAAAGAGGCTGACGGAGATATTGCTCAGGGTTTCACTGTCGGTGCCGTAGCGCAAGCCGACATTGTCGAAGCGGACGATCTCTTCCTCGGGCGCGCTCACAGCGTCCTGTGCCCCGGAAACGGGGCGAATGCGAGAAGCTTGGTGATACCCGTCATGACCTGGGGAAGGGCTATACCCCCGCTACGGTGTGGAAAAAAGCCGTCGTCACGGCTTGCCGACAGGCGCGCGCCTTGTCGTGATTCGCGCGCATGCCTAAGGCTTGGTTTAGGATGATTATCGCCTGCCCCGCCTGCAACACGCGTTATGTCGTGCCCGACAGCGCGATCGGGGTCGAAGGGCGCACCGTGCGCTGCGCCAAGTGCAAGCACAGCTGGTTCCAGGAAGGACCGCAGCTCGACCTCGCCTCCGACGGCGCCTCGGAGGTTCCCCCACCTGCGCCCCCGGCCGCGGCGTCCCAACCTCCGCCGAAAGCTCCGCCCGCGCCTGACGCCGGGCGCGATGCGGGATCGAATGGGGATGGATCGTTCGGGCGCGCGGAGCCGCAAGCCGCCCCTGCCTCCTCACCGGCAGAGGCATTGCCTGTCGAAGACGAGCGCGAGCCCGATTTCGGCAGCTACGATGGTGACGCGGGCGCGGACGGCGAGAGCGAGCCGCCCTTCGACGAAGCCCGGTTCGCCACCCCGTCAGCGCCCGAACCTGCCCAGCCGGGGATCGAGGAAGAGCGTTCGCATTTCGATTACGAACCGCCGTTCAAGCCGCGCCGCAACTATCTCAAATTCTGGACCTGGGCTGCAATTGCCTTCGCCATCCTTGCGGTGGGCCTTATCGCGGCGATCAATTTCAATCTGGTAAGATTGCCCGACTGGGTGCCGGTCGAGCGCCCCCTGTTTGCAATGGAAGAACCCGATCTGACGCTCGAGTTCCCGGCAGAAGAGCAGGAGCGCCGCACCCTTCCCAATGGAACCGAGTTCTTCGGCGCACGGATCATCATTACGAACACCGCGCGCGAGACTCGCTCCGTCCCCCCGATAGTCATCGTATTGCGCGACGGGCGCGAGCGGATCGTCTACAGCTGGGAGGTTATCCCGCCGCAGGGCGAGCTCGCTCCCGGCGAAGCGATGACCATCAACGAGGCGATTACCGACGTGCCAAAATCGGCCGTTTTCGCCGATGTAGGCTGGGCTCCGCGCTAGGCCCCGCACCAATTCCCGCACCAATTCCCGCACCGGCCCCGCACCTGCAATGCGCGCCCGCGAAAGATGCTTGCGAGCCCCCTGCCCCACTGCTAGTGGCGCGCACCTACCGGACCCGGGGCGCCCCGCCCCTGGCGACATGTGCGGTCGTGGCGGAACTGGTAGACGCGCAACGTTGAGGTCGTTGTGGGCGAAAGCCCGTGGAAGTTCGAGTCTTCTCGACCGCACCAGACAGTCCTACCTAGTAGCAGAGGCCTCCCGGCCTCTGCTTAGGTTCGGTCAGCGCGGCGCAGTTCCGCGCGATTTAGCGCACTGCTTTAACTCAGGTGCAGGCAGAGACTGGCGAGAAATCTGGCTCTGTACGGCGGGACCTCGCGCTACTTTCTCTGCTTTCGAGAGA
>JBBSMH010000048.1:0-10309 GCA_038233275.1 Sphingomonadales bacterium
AACTGGCTGAGCGTCTCGTCGACGTCGAGTTCTTCCTCGAACGTCTTCGAGCGGTCGGAGAATTCCTTCTGCCGCTTCTCGCTCGCCTCGTCCTCGGTCATGATATCGATCTGGTGACCGGTGAGCTGGCTGGCGAGGCGCACGTTCTGGCCCCGGCGCCCGATCGCGAGCGACAGCTGGTCTTCGGGCACCACAACCTCGATACGGCCCTCTTCCTCGTCGAGCACGACGCGGCTGACTGTGGCGGGTTGGAGCGCATTGACGATGAAGGTCGCGGTGTCCTCGCTCCAGGGAATGATGTCGATCTTCTCGCCCTGCAGTTCCTGCACCACGGCCTGGACGCGGCTGCCCTTCATGCCGACGCAGGCGCCGACCGGATCGATCGAGGAATCATGGCTGATCACGCCGATCTTGGCGCGGCTGCCCGGGTCGCGCGCGGCGGCCTTGATCTCGATGATGGAGTCGTAAATCTCGGGCACTTCCTGCGCGAACAGCTTCTTCATGAATTCGGGCGCGGCGCGGCTGAGGAAGATCTGCGGACCACGGTTGTTGCGCTCGACCTTGGTGATCAACGCCCGCACGCGCTCGCCTGGGCGGGCGGCTTCGCGCGGAATCTGCTGGTCGCGACGAATGACGCCCTCGGCGCGACCGAGATTGACGATCACATGGCCGAATTCGACCGACTTGATGACGCCGGTGATCACTTCGCCGGCGCGATCTTGGAATTCCTCGAACTGGCGCTCGCGCTCGGCGTCGCGGACCTTCTGGAAGATCACCTGCTTGGCGCTCTGCGCATCGATCCGGCCGAGATCGACCGGGGGCAGCGGATCGACGATGAAATCGCCCACGCTCGCGCCCTTCTCGAGCTTCTGCGCCTGCTTGAGATCGACCTGCTTGAAATAGTCCTCCACTTCCTCGACCACCTCGACCACGCGCCACAGGCGCAAATCGCCCGTAACGGGATCGAGCTTGGCGCGGATATCGTTCTCCGCACCGTAGCGGTTGCGCGCCGATTTCTGGATCGCCTCTTCCATCGCTTCGATGACGATCGCCTTGTCGATCATCTTTTCCGAAGCGACCGCATTGGCGATCGCGAGGAGTTCGGCCTTATTGGCGGAAATGGCGCTGGCCATCAGTCGTCTGCCTCTTCTTCTTGTTCTACGAGTTCGTTTGCACCGCTCGTGTCGAGCGGCTGGGTGGCGGCGATAAGCGCGTCGGTCAAGACGAGTTTCGCCGAATGAATCTGTTTGCGATCGAGCCGTGTCTCGCCCGCCTTGGCATCATCAATGGTGACGGTGTTGCCGTCGATACCTTTCAGCACGCCCTTGTAGCTGCGCTGCCCGTCATAGCCCTTGACCATCGAAATCTTCGCCTCGTGCCCCTCCCACTCGGCGAAATCCTTGTCTCTGGTCAGCGGACGGTCGATGCCCGGTGAGCTGACTTCGAGGTGGTAGGCGCCGGGGACCAGCACCTCGCCATGTTCTTCAAGCGCATCCAGCCGTTCCGAAATACGTCGGCTCAGCGCGGCGCACTGGTCGATCACCAGCTGGCCGGTGGCCGGGTCCTCGGCCATGACCTGCAGCGCCTCGCCGCCGTCTCCGGCTTCGGAGGGCATCATCTTCACGCGCACAAGTTCGAAACCGAGCGCAGAGGCTTCTGGTTCGATCACTTGGGTCAGGCGCGCGATATCTGCCATCGGGTCTCCGTTTGCACGACGATTGCAACAAGAGGTTTCCTGCCGGCCCCTCGCGGCGCCAGCCCCACCTTGTCACGACAATGTCGGGATGGCGGCTAGATAGGCGCGCGATTTGCGGAAAGCAAGCGCTCAAAAACGCGGTTTGTAGGCAATCAACGTCCGCGAATAGTCGGGGTAGCCGGTCAGACCCCTGATCGCCGGGTCCAGCAGCGGTGGGAGGAGGCGCAGCGGCAACGAAGCGAGCCATCCCGCCCAGCCGAAGCGTCTCTGAAGCTCGGCCAGCTTCTGGCTCAGAAATCCGCTGCAGCCCCCGATCTCCTCGACCGTCAGCCCCGCATCTTCCGCCAGCTCGCGCAGCATCGCGGCGGTATAACCGCGGCGGACGTGCCAACCGTCTTCCTCCCTCGAAAAGGGGCCGTCGTCTACCGGAGTGATCGCGCGATAATCCTTGTTGGGAGTCGAAAGCACCAGCCACCCACCCGGCTTCAGGCACTCCGCGAGATCGCGCATCAATTTGCGATCGTCGAGGAGGTGCTCGATGTTCTCGAGCGAAAGCACATAATCGTAACGTCCCTTGTGGTCCTCCAGCCGGTCAAGCTCGCGCGCGTCGCCGATGGGAAAGTCGGTGCTTGAGGCGAGGCCGCAAAGCCTCGCGCGCTGCTTGGCCACCGCCTGGTTCCGCTCATCCCAGCTCAGCCCGGTGGCGCGGTAACCGCGCCGCGCGACGTTGAGCGTGAAGGCACCGCTGCCGCAGCCCACATCGAAAACGCTCTCGCCATTGCGGGTGCGGGGAATGTGACGCTTCACGAAGCGCCAGCGGTCGAGGATCAGCGGATCGCCGTGGATCAGCGCGGCGCGCGCACCGAATATGCGTATGAGCAGCGAACGGTCGAGGACCGGCGCGGTCATTCGGTCAATCCGTGCTTCTTGATGCAATGCCGCAGCTGATCATAGCTCAGCCCGAGCGCCTTGGCGGTCTGACGCTGGTTCCAGCGATGCTTGCCCAGCGCATATTCGACGATGGTTCTCTCGTGATCGTCCACCGCGGCTCGCAGATCGTCTATTGAGTCGTACTGGTCCGGCCGCGGGGCGGCGGGTGGGGTGGAGGCTTCCGCGGATGCCGCTTCGCTTCGTTTCGGACCGATCGGCTTCCACGGGCTGTCGAAAGGATCGAACTGGACATGACCGACCGGCTCGTCCCAATCGTCCCACCGATAGACCGCGCGTTCGATGGCATTGCGCAATTCGCGGACATTGCCCGGCCAGGCGTAGTCTTCGAGCTGCTTGGCGACATGCGGAGCGAAGCCGGGCCAGTTCTCCCAACCGAGTTCGGCGGCCATGCGCCGGCCGAAGAAATCCGATAGCACCGCGATGTCTCCCTCGCGCACGCGCAACGGCGGCAAGGTGATGACCTCGAAGCTCAGCCGGTCGAGCAGATCGGCGCGAAACTCGCCGCGTTCGGCCTTGGCCGGCAAATCCTCATTGGTCGCGGCGACAATCCGTATATCGACACGGATGGGGCGGGACGAGCCGATACGGTTGACCTCGCCATATTCGACCGCGCGCAACAGTCGCTCCTGCGCGCCTATCGACAGGCTGCCCAGCTCGTCGAGAAACAGTGTGCCTTTGTCGGCTTCCTCGAAGCGGCCCGCGCGCTGGCGCGTCGCGCCGGTGAAGGCACCTGCCTCATGGCCGAATAATTCGGCTTCGATCAGGGTCTCGGGCAAAGCTGCGCAATTCATGATGATGAGGGGCTCCCCCCAACGGGAAGACAGGCGATGGAGGCGCTCGGCGATCAATTCCTTGCCGGTTCCGCGCTCGCCGATGATCAGCACCGGACGCTGCATTGGAGCCGCACGGCTGGTCCGCTCGACCGCATCGAGAAAGGCTCCCGACTGCCCGATAAACTGATTTTCCCGCTCCACAGCCAAGATATAGGGAATTTTCCCAATTCTTGGCAATAGGCCCCTTGTGGGGCAAATCGATAAAGCCCCGAAATTCCGCGAATATCGGCTGCTTTGGAGGTTTGGCACGGCTCTTGCTGAGCTAAGGTACAACAGTTTCAACCGGCCGAGCGCCAGGGAGGCCAAGACGATGTACGACCGCAGTTTTTTCCGCACCAGCCTGGGACGGGCCGCGCTGCTGAGCATAACGGCGATGGTGACCTTCGTTGCCTTGAGCTCGCAGATCGTGGTGACCACGCCGATGGCCGGGATGGCCGTCGCAGGGCAGGTGGAGCTGGCGTGACCAAGCCGCCGAACAACAATGACCTTGGGCCGGAGCGTCACACCCCCGACAGTCCCCCCCATGCTCCCAACGGCATGGAAGACGCTCCGGCCCATCCCCCTTCGAACTCCCGCGTCAACCGGCGGGTTTCGCGGATCGAGGAGGAGGTCGAACGGCTGCGCCGTTCCCCGACCCCGACTCAGAGCACCGACCGAATTGCCGATTTCTTTTCCACCGGAGCACCTTTGATGGGTATTTTCAGCCGCACTCGCGATATCATCGCCGCCAATTTCAACGAACTGCTCGAACAGGCGGACGACCCGTCCAAGATGATCCGCATGATCATCATGGAAATGGAGGAAACGCTGGTCGAGGTTCGCGCCAGTGCCGCGCGCACGATCGCGGATCAGAAGGAGATGCACCGCAAGACCGTGCAGCTCGACAAGCTCCAGGCCGACTGGGCGGAAAAGGCGCAACTGGCGCTGAGCAAGGAGCGCGAGGATCTTGCGCGCGCGGCGCTGGTCGAGAAGAAGAAGGCGGCGGACATTTCCGACGAGCTCAAGCAGGAAATTGCCGTGCTCGACGATGCGCTGCGCGCCTACGAGCAGGACATTCAGAAACTGCAGAACCGCTTGCGCGAAGCGCGCAGCCGCCAGACGGCCATCGCCGCGCGGCTCGAAAGCGCGGAGAACCGCGTCAAGCTGCGCACGCTGATGAGCACCGAGCGCACCGATGAGGCGCTCGCCCGCTTCGACCAGCTCGAACGCCGGGTGGATTACGCCGAAGGCCGGGCCGACTCGCTGTCGATCGCCGACGGCACCGGCAAGCCGAGCCTGTCGGACGAAATCGCAGCGCTCGAAGGCGCGGACCAGATCGACGACGAACTTGCACAAATGAAAAAGGCGCTCGGCATAAACGATGACGCCAAGAAGGAGGACTGATCCCGTGGACGAAGTACTACCCATCATAGCGATCTTCATCGCCCTGCCGTGGATCATCCTCCACTACATCACCAAGTGGAAGACCTCCGCGACGATCACCACCGACGACGAGGCGCTGCTCGAGGAGCTCTACAACCTCGCCAAGCGGCTCGACGACCGGATGGACACGGTCGAACGGCTGGTCGCCAGCGACAACCCCGAATTCAAACCGGCGCGCCTCGTCCACGACAGCGAAGTCGACAACCAGCAGCTCCGCGAGCTGGAACAGCTGATGGCCGAGAAAAAAGGAGCCACCAAGTGAACAGCCCCCGCACCACGCTCTACCGCGACAAGCAGAACGCCAAGCTGATGGGCGTCTGCGCAGGGATCGCGGACTACACCGGCGTCAACGTCTTCTGGATCCGCATGGGTCTGGTCGGGCTCACCTTCATGTCGGGCGGCTCGACCCTGCCGTTCTACTTCATCGCCGGCCTGTTGCTGAACAAGAAGCCGCAGCACCTTTATGTCGACAAGGAGGAAAGCACCTATTGGCAGCGCGTCCGGCAGAACCCCAAGCGCACCGCGCGCGAAATCCGCGGCAAGATGAAGGACGTCGATCGGCGCCTGGCCGAAGTGGAAACCTTCTATGTCAGCAGCAACCCGCGGCTCACCGCCGAAATCGAGCGGCTGCGCTGAGCGGCACTGCAATCACGGGGGAATTCCAATGGAAGAACTGGTACCAATCTTCGGAATCCTGATGATCATCGCGATCGTTTGGATAGTCAAGCACAGCAAGTTGGAAGAAAAGCGAATCGCAACGGCGGCGGAAGGCACTGCCGAACGCGCGGCGCAATACGCCAGCCAGGTCACTCGGCTCGAAGACCGCGTCCGCGTGCTGGAACGCATCGTCACCGACAAGGGCTATGATGTCGCCACCCAGATCGAAGCGCTGCGCGACCGGCGCGCGGTGGAAGACAAGGACAGCGGCGTGGCGCTCGACGTGAAGCAGAGAGGAGCCGCATAATGGACTGGGGTGGACCGACATTCGTCCTCGCGATCATCGCGCTCAGCACGCTGGGCTGGCTGATCAACAACTTGATCCGCGCCAAGCATGGCTATTCGCTCGCCGACGAGATCGAGGCGCTGCGCGACCGCAGCCCCGATACCGGAAGCGCTGCCCCTCCAAGCGAGACCTCCACCGACAGCGGCACCCCGCTGGCCATCAAGCAAACGGAACAGGCCCGATGAACGAATTCGCACAGATCGTCCCCCACCTGCCATGGATCGTCGGTGCCGCGCTGGCGCTGGGCGCCATGACCACGCTGGGCTGGATTCACACCACAAGGCTCAAGATCAAGCACGGCTATCCGCTCGAGGGCATGTGGGGCCAGTCGCTCAAGCCGTCGAGCGACGGGCAGACCGCCGAGCGCGTCCGGCTGCTGACGCAGGAAAACGCCGAACTGCGCGCCGAACTCGGCTCGCTCAAGGACCGGCTGGGCAATGTCGAACGCATCGTCACCGAGAGCGGCTACCACCTCACCCGTGAGATCGATCGCCTGCGCGAAGACAAGGAGGTCAACTGATGGACGGCGACCTGGCCATGATCTTCGTCTTCGTCATCGTGATGGTGATGCTGGTAACCCCGTTCGCGGCAATCATTCACCGCCGGTCCGCCATGCATGAGGAGCGCAAGCTCGAGCTCATCGCACGGGCGGAAGAAGCGCGGAACGGGAATGGCGGCGCTGCCTATCGCAAGCTGGAGGAACGCGTCCGCGTGCTCGAACGCATCGCCACCGATGGCAATCACGCGCTCGCCGCGCAGATCGAGAAGCTGCGCGACCTCCAGGCGATCGACGATCAGACCGCCGACCGGGAGACCGCGCAATGAGCAGCTGGGCCATCGTCGCCATTGTCGCCATCGTGATCTGGGGTTTCATCCAGGTCTTCACTCGGCGGCACGACCGCGACAGGGGCATCACCCGCGACAAGGACGGCAACCCCGTCTTCCCGCCGGCGGACAATGCCGCCGAACGCCGCGAAATCGAAAGCCTGCGCGAGCGCATCAAGGTGCTCGAGCGCATCGCGACCGATAACAATTCGCTCGATGCGCAGGAAACGCGCCGCATCGAAGCCGAGATCGAAAACCTGCGCGAAGAGCAGGACCGGATCGGGAACTAGAGTGCCTATCCACAAGGGTTCTAGGAGGACATGAGGGAAATGTTCGAGCCAACCATCGTCATCGCCGCCGCATCGCTGATCGGGCTGTGCATCCTGGCGGCCGCCACCTTGCGGGGCTGGCAGAGCTGGCTGGCGCTCAAGCAGCGCGAGCTGGAGAGCGCCGGTACCACGCCGCGCGAGCCCGGCTCCGCCATGGGCGCCGCGCGGATCGAGATTTCGGATCTGAAGGAACGCATCCGCAAGCTCGAAGCGATCGCCAGCGGGGTGGATTTGTGAGCCCGAGCGCCTAGATGGCGCTGACCATGCGATCACTGGACGACATTGCCGAAGAATACGAATTTCTCGAAGGCGACGAGCGTTATCGTCTGCTCATCGAGCTGGGCCGCGAACTCGAGCCCATGCCCGATGCGCTCAAGACCGAGGCTACGCTGGTGCGCGGCTGTTCGGCGGCGGTATGGGCCTATCCCACGACAGGGAGCGGAAAGCTCCATTTCCTGGCGGACAGCAATGCGGCGATCACCAAGGGCATCGTCGCGCTGGTCATTTCCGCAGTGCAGGACCGGCCCGCGAGCGAGGTGGCGCAGATGGATATCGCCGCGGCGCTCGAGCCCTTCGACTTGAAGAACCAGCTCAGCTCCAACCGCACGCAGGGTGTGCCCAACATGATTGCACTGGTCAAACAGCATGCCGCGCGGATCGCGGCGAGCTGAGATGAAACGTCCGATCTATACCGGGTTGGGCATTCTCAGCGTCGCGCTGGGCGCGCTGGGCGCGGCCTTGCCGATCATGCCGACCGTGCCCTTCCTGCTGCTGGCGGTCTATTTCTTCGCCCGGAGCAACCCCGAATGGGAGCGCAGGATACTCGATCACCCCACCTGGGGGCCCCAAGTGAAAGATTGGCGCGAGCGCCGCGCGATCAGCCGGCGCGCGAAAACCATGGCGATCGGCGCAATGGCAACCGGCGCGGTCTTCACCTATTTCACGCTGGGCGAGCCGTGGTATTATATCTCGATTGCCATCCTGGTAATCGCCGGCGGCTGGATCGCGACACGTAACGAGTAATTGCGTCTAGCGGCGAGCAGTGCTCTCGCGAACCTCCGCGAGGCCGGCATTGCGCTGGCGCTTCAATTCGGCTTTCAGCCTGGCCGGGTCGCGCGCGAAAACGAAACCGAAGCTCACTCCGCCTTCTTTCGTCACCGTCGCATGGTGGAGCTTGTGCGCCTGCACCAGCCGTTTGGCGTAGCCGCGCTTGGGCACCCAGCGAAACCAGCGCTGATGGACCAGCCCGTCATGCACCAGCGTGTAGATGGCGCCATATAACAGTATCCCGAGCCCGATCCAGGTGGCCGGCCACCAAGCGGCCGCGCCCATGATCATCGGGCTGCCAAGTGCAAACATGGAAACGCTCATCGCCGCACCAGCGAGCGCGTAGAGATCGTTCTTCTCCCAAGCCTTGTCATGCGGTTCGTGGTGGTCGCGGTGCCAGGCCCAGCCGAAGCCATGCATAATGTATTTGTGGCTCACCCAAGCCAACCCCTCCATCGCGACGACGGTGGCCAACACGATCGATATGGCGAGAACGATCTCCATGAGACTGCCGATATAGCCGCTCTCGCGTCCCGCATCAAAGCCGCAAGCGGTTAGTCGCCGCTGTAGCGTTCCTGCCTGCGCGGCAGGCCAAAGCAACGCTCGGCCACCTCGCGGTCGATCCGCGCGGGCCGCAGGCTCTGCGCATCGATGCAGCACCACATGCTCTTGACCTCCGCCAGCACATCCTCGCCCCGGCGTATCACGGTGTTGTAGAACGAGCGCGCTCCGGCAATCTTCTCGAGCACGGTTTCGGCGATCGCCTCGTCGTTCAGAAAGGCCGGGCGACGATAGGTTATCTCGTGCTTCAGCGCGACCCAGGCCTTGCTCGCGACCTCTTCCGCCGGCGCAAGCTTCTGCCAATGGGCAAGGGCCACATCCTGCACCCAGCCGAGATAGCGCGCGTTGTTCACGTGGCCCATGAAATCGATATCTTCGGGCACAATGGTGATCGGAAAAGCGAACGGTCTTGCTGGCATGGCTGTAAGCTAGGGATGCATTCCATTCTTTTCCATGACCCCGGCAGGCTTTTTTTGCAGAAGCGCCGCCGCGCTGTTCTGCCTCCGGCGAGAGAGAAACGGCTGGACGACTAGCTCTTGCAACCACCGCTGTGCCATCGCATGGGTAGACAATGACCAGAAACCTCAAGGGCAAGGCCGCCATCGCCGGGGCGATCGGCTCCGCCGCCATCGCCGCCGCACTGCTTTATGCCAACAAGCGCAAGCAGAAAAATCAGCCGAAGCAGCCCGGCCCGATACCCTCTGGCGAAAATCCCGAGACCGACTAGCCGGCTGCGACCCGCAGCGCCCGACGACCTGCAGGAGGAAGCCGCATGAAAGCCCTTCGCACCCATTCGGTGGGTGGCCCAGAGACGCTCACGCTCGACGATATTGAAGTCCCCAAGCCCGGTAAGGGGCAGGTTCTGGTCGAGGTAAAAGCCTGCGCGATCAATTACCCCGATACACTGATGATTCGCGATCTTTACCAGTTCAAACCCGAGCGGCCCTATGCCCCGGGCGGCGAGATCGCCGGTGTGATCGAGGCAGTGGGCGAGGGAGTGGACGATTTCTCGGTCGGCGACAGGGTGCTTGCCGGGATCGGCAGCGGTGGCCTTGCCGAAAAGGTGGTGGTGCCCGCAAACCGCATGTTCGCCATTCCCGACGGCATGCCGTTCGAAAAAGCGGCGAGCCTGCTGATGACTTACGGGACCAACATCCACGGTCTCAAGGATCGCGGGCGAATATCGGAAGGCGACACGGTGTTGATCCTCGGCGCGGCGGGCGGCGTGGGCCTTTCGGCGGTCGAACTCTCTAAGGCGTATGGCGCGCGGGTGGTCGCCGCGGTTTCGAGCGAAGAGAAGGGGGAGGTGGCGCGCCGGGCCGGAGCGGATGAGGTGGTGATCTATCCGAAGAGCGAGATGGACAAGGATGCGTCGAAGGCCCTCGCCAATGCCTTCAAGGCGGCTTGCGGCCCTGAAGGGGCCAACATCGTCTACGATATTGTTGGCGGGCAGTATTCCGAACCTGCCTTGCGCTCGATCGCGTGGGAGGGCCGCTTCTGCGTGGTCGGGTTTCCCGCCGGTATCGCGAAGATGCCGCTCAACCTGACCCTGCTCAAGAGCTGTGACATCTGCGGGGTGTTCTGGGGCGCCTTCACAGCGCGAGAGCCCGAACGGTTCCAAGCGCAGGTCGCCGAGCTGTTC
>JBBSMH010000049.1:0-10308 GCA_038233275.1 Sphingomonadales bacterium
AGCCACTTCGCCACACCCAACGGATGGATGGACGAGGGGCGGACCTTTACCACCGCGCGCGATCTGGCGTTGCTGGCCAAGGCTATGGTCACCCGTCACCCGAGCAAATACCGTCATTTCGTGGGAGCCCAGGGGCTCGAATACAACGGTATCGCGCAGCGCAATCACGATCCGATCTCGGGCGTTGTGCCGGGCGCCGACGGCATCAAGACCGGTTTCACCAACCAGGCGGGATACGGATTTCTGGGGAGCGCAGAGCGCAACGGGCGGCGGCTCGTCATGGTGATCGCCGCATCGCCGCGTGGCCGGGACCGGAACCGCGCGTCCCAGCGCTTCATGGAATGGGGCTTTGCCAATTTCACTAGCAAGCGGTTGTTCGAAAAGGGTGAGCGCATCGGCACCGCGCGCGTGCAGGACGGCGGCGTGGGGTCTATCGGTTTGATAGCGCCGGCGCCTGTCCGCCTCTCGCTGCCGAAGGACCGGATGCCCGAAGTCGACCTGTCGATCCGTTACCAAGGGCCGCTCAAGGCGCCGGTCGCCCAGGGAGAGGAAATCGCCCAGCTCGTGATCACCGTCGATGGACGCCAGGTCAACGCGCTGCCTCTGGTCGCCGAGCATGCTGTGGGCGAAGCGACCTTCGTCCAGCGGATATTTAATGGTCTCGGAAGCTGGCTGTGACCGTGTCCGGCAAGTTCATCGCTTTCGAAGGGGGGGAGGGGACAGGCAAGTCCACCCAGGCGCGGCTGCTCGTCGAGATGTTGGGGACGCGAGGCATCGATGCCGTGCTTTCGCGCGAACCGGGAGGAACTCCCGGTGCCGAAGCTATCCGGGAGATACTGCTCAATCCGCCAGGCGCGGGATGGGGCGGGCGGAGCGAGGCGCTGCTGTTCGCGGCCGCACGCTCGGACCATGTCGAGAGCCTGATCCGCCCGACGCTGGCAAGCGGCCAATGGGTGATCTGCGACCGCTTCATCGATTCGAGCCGTGCATACCAGGGTTTTGCCGGCGGCCTGGGCGACGCGACGATCCGCGACCTTCATGCGCATGGCAGTGGCGGCTTGCTGCCCCATCTTACGATCGTGATCGACGTGCCCCAGGAAACGTCGAGGACCCGGCTGCGGGCGCGGGACGGCCAATCTTCCGATGCGATCGGAGGGCGCGATTCCGCCTATCATTCGCGCGTCAACGCCGCATTTCGCGACTTCACGCAGGAAGAGCCGGACCGCTTCGCCCTGATCGACGGCTCCGGCTCTCGCGAGGAGGTGCACGAACGGGTAATGGCGGCGCTTGGCCCGCTCCTGAAGGATCGCGCGTGAAACTCCTCGGTCACGAGGAGGCATGGCGCGCCTGGCGCGGTGCGATGGCCGGTGAGCGAATGCATCATGGCTGGCTGCTCGCCGGCAAGTCGGGGCTCGGCAAGATGCATTTCGCACTGGCGGCCGCGCGCGAACTGGTGGGTGCGGAACCGGGGCAGGAGCACCACCCCGATATCCATGTTCTCACGTACGAGCCCAAAGACGACAAGGAGGAGCGCAAGCGCGCCGAGGGGAAGCCGTTCGAATTGGCGCGTAGCATTCGCATCGCTCAGATCAGGGCGATGCAGCGGCGCCTCACGACCCGCCCGACACTCGGCGACAAGCGCGCGATCGTGATAGATCCCGCCGACGACATGGAGGCCAACGCGGCCAACGCGCTGCTCAAGAGCCTGGAGGAACCGCCCCGGGGGACCTATTTCCTGCTCGTCACCCATCGCCCGGCGCGCCTGCTCCCGACAATCCGCTCGCGCTGCCGGGTCTTGCGTTTTCCCGTATTGACCGGCGAGCAGGTCGGAAACATCCTCGATCACGCGGCTCCCGAAGCGGATGATGCAACGCGCGCAGCCGCGCTCCTCGCCGCGGCCGGTTCTCCTGGGGTCGCGCTGTCGTTCGTCGAGCACAAGCTGGGCGAAATGGCTGCGTTGATGGAGCGTATCCTGCGCGAAGGCGATGAGGGTTTCGTCCTGCGCGGCAAGCTGGCCGTCGCGATCGGCGCCCGCCCCAAGCGCGAGCAGCTCGCGGCTGCACTCGACCTGGCGAACTCGATCGTTGCGCGCGACCTGGAGAGACTCGAACCACGCGAGGCGCGGGCGCGGATCGCGGCGCATGGTGAACTGGTCAAATTGGCGGCGGAAATGCCGACCTACAATTACGATGCAGGCCTTCTGGTGGCGGAAATCGGCACCTTGCTCGCGCGGGCGGCGGAGGCTAGCGAGCGCGCGCATGGCTGAGCCCTTCTACATTACCACAGCGATCAACTATCCCAACGGACGTCCTCACATCGGGCATGCCTATGAAGGGATCGCGGCCGATGTCATGGCGCGATTTCAGCGCCTGCGTGGACGGGATGTGCGGTTCGTCACCGGCACCGACGAGCACGGGCTCAAGATGGACCAGACCGCGCGCAATGCCGGGCGAAAAACCATCGAGCTGGCCGATGAGATGTCCGGATATTTCCGGGAAATGTGCGCCAAGCTCGACATTTCCTTCGATGCTTTCGTGCGCACGACCGAAGACCGCCATCACAAGGCCAGCATCGCTTTGTGGAAACGCATGGAGGCGGCAGGCGATCTCTATCTCGATCGCTATGAAGGTTGGTATTCGGTCCGTGACGAAGCGTTCTACGACGAGAGTGAGCTGATCGAGGGCGAGAGCGGAGAGAAATTGTCGCCGCAGGGAACGCCGGTCGATTGGACCGCCGAGGAGACCTGGTTCTTCCGCTTGTCGAGATACCAGGACAGGCTGCTCGCACTTTATCGCGACAATCCCCGGTTCATTCGTCCTGAAAGCCGCCGCAACGAGGTGCTTCGCTTCGTGGAGGGCGGTCTCAAGGATCTGAGCGTCTCGCGCACGAGCTTCGACTGGGGTGTGCCCGTGCCGGACGGTGACGGGCGCCATGTGATGTATGTCTGGGTCGATGCGCTGACGACCTATATGACCGGGGTAGGGTTTTCGGAGGTCGAGGGCGAAGAGTTCTCGCGCTTCTGGCCAGCGGATATCCACATGATCGGCAAAGACATCGTCCGTTTCCATGCGGTCTACTGGCCCGCCTTCCTGATGAGCGCGGGTCTGCCGTTGCCGAAACAGGTGTTCGGCCACGGCTTTCTGCTCGCGCGCGATGGCGGGAAGATGAGCAAGAGCGCCGGCAATGTCATCGATCCCATGGCGCTCGCAGAACTCTACGGCGTCGATGCGCTGCGGTATTTTTTCATGCGCGAGATCGCCTTCGGTCAGGACGGGAGCTATTCGCACGGGGCGATCGTCACCCGCTACAACGCCGAGTTGGCGAACAGCTTCGGCAATCTTGTGCAACGCACGCTGTCGATGATCGACAAGAACATGGACGGGGCCATCGAATCGTTCGAACCTGACGGCGATGACAAGACCCTGCTCGGTAAAGTCCAGACCGCTTGCCGCGAGGACTTGCCGCGCGAGTTCGAGGACCTCGCATTCAGCCAGGGTATCGAGGCCTGGATGAAAGCCGTGTGGGCCTGCAACCAATATGTCGACGAGCAGGCGCCCTGGGCTCTCAAGAAGAGCGATCCTGCGCGAATGAAAGCGGTGTTGCTCACGCTGTTCATCGCCATTCGCGACCTCGCGTTGGCCATCCAGCCCGTGATCCCTGCCAAGGCCGGGGCCGTGCTCAACATGCTCGGAATCAGCAAAGAGCGCCGGACCTATGCCGATCTCGCGGACGAAGGCTGGTTCAGCATGCTCGCGGCACAAAAGCATCGGATTTCCAAGCCTACACCGGTGTTTCCGCGCCGTGAATTGCCCGAGCCGGCAGAGGCCTGATGCTGGTCGATAGTCATTGTCACCTCGAATATGAGGGACTGGTCGAGCGGCGTGAAGAAGTGCTGGCGAACGCGCGCGAGGCCGGGGTCGGAGCCATGCTAAACATCTCGACCAAGCGAGAAGAGTGGGAGCAGGTGGTTGCAACCGCCGAGCGCGAGAGCGACATCTTCGCCAGCGTCGGGATTCATCCGCACAATGCCGACGATCACGCAAACATGAGCGAGGACGAGCTTCAGCGGGCGACCGAGAACCCTCGGGTGATCGGCATCGGCGAGACGGGACTTGACTACTATTACGACCACTCGGACCGTACGGTGCAGCGGCAATTGTTCCGCAAGCACATCGCGGTCGCGCGCGAGGTGCAATTGCCGGTGATCATTCATACGCGCGATGCGGAAGAGGATACGCTTGCCATCCTTGAAGACGAGATGGGGAAGGGCACCTTCCCTGCGCTGATCCACTGCTTCACTGCCTCGCGAGGGTTCGGTGAGCGCGTGCTCGATCTCGGGCTGTCGATCTCGCTATCGGGCATCGTGACCTTCAAGAACGCGAAGGACCTTCAAAACGTCGCAAAGACGGTGCCGAAGGCGTGCCTGCTGGTCGAAACCGACAGTCCCTTCCTAGCTCCGGTGCCGCATCGAGGGAAACCCTGCGAGCCGGGGTTCGTGCGCGATACCGCCGCTTTCCTCGCCGATTTGCGCAGCGAACCCTTCGAGCAGCTGGCCCAGGCCACCACTGCCAATTTCTACCGCCTATTCAGCAAGGCCGCGGCGTGAAGTTGTTGATGCTCGGGTCGGGAACCTCGACCGGGGTTCCGCGGATCGGCAACGACTGGGGCGAGTGCGATCCGGATGAACCGCGTAACCGCCGCAGTCGCGTATCCATCCTGGTCGAAAACGATGCCGGTCACCGGATCCTCATCGACACGTCGACCGATCTGCGCCGCCAATTGCTCGATAATGCAATCGACAAGGTGGACGCCGTGTTCTGGACCCACGATCACGCCGATCACTGCCACGGGATCGACGATCTCAGGGTGATGCGATACGATCGCTCCAATCCTTTGCCCGGATTTGCCAGCAGATCTACGCTGTCGCACCTAAAGAGCCGATTCGATTATATTTTCGAGGGTCAATTTGGTTATCCCACGGTGGTCGATCTCAAGCCGATCGAGGAGCAGCGCCTGGTGTGTGGCTTTGCCGTCCAGTCGATCGAAATGCCGCATGGTCCAACCTTCAGCACGGGTTTACGACTGGACGCGGATAGCCGTTCGCTTGTCTATGCGACAGACTTCAGCGAAATCACTCCGGCCATGGTCGAGACCTTTGCCAATACAGACATTCTCGTCTGCGATTGCCTGCGTCGCAAGCCGCATCCGACGCACGCCGATCTGGCGATGGCGCTAGACCTATGGCGGCGCTGCAAGGCCCGGAAGCTGGTTCTGACCCATTTGGACAAATCTATGGACTATAGGACCTTGTGTGCTGAAGTTCCGAAGGGCGTGAGCGTGGGATATGACGGATTGGAGATCGCCGCATGAGCGAGTTCGATACAGTCCAGATCATTTCGCTGGTCGGATTTCTGATCCTGGCGGTGAGCGCCTTGTCCGCGCACAGGCTGTCGATGAAACGGGGCGTGGTGATGGCGCTGGGTTGGGCAGCAATCTTCGCGATCCTTGTCCTGTTTATCGGTGCAATCGTGTGAACGGACCCTGTGGGCGAATAGCCCTTCATTTAACATAATATAGATTATCAATCTAGCATTGCAGACAAACAGGTGAGCGACCTTCCCACTACCCTCCCGGTACTCCAGAAGCTGATCGAGTTCGACACGACCTCGCGCAACAGCAATCTGGAGTGCATCCAATGGATCGAGGCGCGGCTCAGCGAAGCCGGCGCGTTGAGCACGCGCGTTCCCAGCGCCGACGGGACTAAGACCAACCTCTTCGCGACGATCGGGCCGACCGTCCCGGGCGGCGTCATTCTTTCCGGGCATAGCGACGTCGTCCCGGTCGACGACCAAGCCTGGTCGAGCGACCCTTGGGTGATGACCGAACGAGATGGAAAGCTCTTCGGCCGCGGGACGTGCGACATGAAGGGATTTCTTGCCCTGGTCCTGGCTTTCGCGCCATTGTTCTCCCGCGGCCCGAAACCGGTCCACTTCGCCGTGAGCTATGACGAGGAAGTGGGCTGCCAGGGCGCACCGGCTATGATCGAGCGAATGGCAGCGGAAATCCCCGCACCGCGCGCCGCGATCATCGGCGAACCCTCGTTGATGCGCGTAATCGACGGGCACAAGGGCATTACCGTGCACGAAGTGCGCGTTCGCGGGCAAGAGGCGCACAGTTCTCTCCCGCACCTCGGCCTTTCCGCAAACCTGGTCGCGGTCGAGCTGATGGCAAAGCTATCGCGCATCGCGCGAGAGCTTGAGGAGATTGGCACCCCCGACAACGGGTTCGAACCCGCGCACACGACGCTGACCATCGGCACCATGCAAGGGGGAACGGCTGCCAACATCCTGGCGGGGCACGCCGGTTTCGCTTTCGACCTGAGGTGCCCCCCCGGAAGCGACGCCGAGGCAATTTTGGCGCCCTTCTTCCTTCTGGCGGAGAGACTCGATGCCGAAATTCGAGCCCGCTTCCCTGACTGCGGAATTGAGGTAATCCGCCGAAGCAGCGCCCCACCCCTCACTCCCCATGGAAATGAGGCAGCAGTGGAACTCGTGCGGAAACTCACCGGAGAGAACGCCCCGGCTTGCAAGGTATCCTTCGCGGCCGAAGCGGGCCAGTTTCGCGAGGCGGGATTTCCGACTGTCATCTGCGGTCCCGGATCGATCGAACAGGCGCATCAGCCCGACGAATGGATCGCTCTGGAGCAGCTCGAGAAAGGGGCGCTGTTCATGGAGCGCCTCGCGCAGGAGTTGGCCGCATGACCGCCAATCTCGATCGCCTGCTCGCCATAATGGCGCGACTTCGCGATCCCGATCACGGCTGCGAATGGGACCTCGCGCAGGATTTCGCCTCGATCGCGCCCTATACGATCGAGGAAGCCTATGAGGTCGCCGATGCCATCGAGCGCGGCGATATGGAGGAGGTGCGTGGCGAGCTTGGCGATCTGTTGCTGCAAGTGGTCTTCCATGCGCGGATGGCCGAGGAAGCGGGCCATTTCGCCTTCGAGGATGTCGCCCGCTCCATCGCCGACAAGATGGAAGCGCGCCATCCGCACATTTTCGGCAACAGCGAGAACCCTGCGATGGACGAGTCGCGCTGGGAAGCGCTCAAGGCTGCGGAGCGCGCGCAACAGGGAGCGAAGAGCGCGCTGGAAGGGGTGGCTGCCGCCCTCCCCG
Organism: Sphingomonadales bacterium; assembly: GCA_038233275.1. Classification (GTDB taxonomy): domain Bacteria; phylum Pseudomonadota; class Alphaproteobacteria; order Sphingomonadales; family Sphingomonadaceae; genus Qipengyuania. The sequence goes on from JBBSMH010000049.1 coordinate 7,176, forward strand.
CCCTCCTCCGTGCCCAAAAGCTGCAGAGACGCGCCGCAAGAGTCGGTTTCGACTGGCCCGACCGCGACGGTCCGACAGATAAACTCCGTGAAGAGATTGGCGAATTGGCGGAAGCGCAAGGCGAGGCGATTGCCGAGGAAGCCGGCGACCTGCTGTTCGCCGCGGTCAATGTGGTACGCGCCTATGGCATCGACGCGGAGGAAGCCTTGCGTGCCGCAAACCGAAAGTTCGAACGGCGGTTCCGCGCGATGGAGGATCTGGCGCGAGACCGCTTTGCTGAACTGTCGCTCGCCGAACAGGAACGCCTTTGGCAGCAGGTCAAAGCGCGCGAGAACTCATAAGCTTTCGAATTGTCCCAGTTCCTTGGGATTGAGCCTGACGGCAATACGGCGCAAGGGTCCACTATCTCCCTGCCCCGCATCCTCGTCCTCGATGACTTCACCATGCGCGTAGAGCCAGGCGATCTTCTTGCCGTCACCTGCCGGAAGCTCGAACTCGCGTAGCTGGGCTGTCGCGGTGAGGATTTCACCGAGCCGCTGCTGCAATCCGTCCAGTCCCTCCCCCGTGAGCGCAGACGTGCAGGTGACATTTTCATGCCCTTCCGCCAGGTTCTGAAGCTCCTCACGCCGCTCGTCCGATAGCGCATCCCACTTGTTCCAGATTTCGAGAACCGGGATATCGCTTTCCCCATCTTCGTCGATCACTTCCAATTCGCGCAGGACCTCAAGGACCTGCGACTTTTGCGCCGCCGCGACAGAGCTGGCCATATCGCGCACATGGCAGATCAGGTCCGCGGCGGTGACCTCCTCCAGCGTGGCCCGGAATGCGGCGACGAGTTGCGTCGGAAGGTCCGAGATGAAGCCGACCGTGTCCGAGAGAATGGCCTTTTCTATCCCGGGCAAGGAAATTGCCCGCATCGTGGGATCGAGCGTGGCGAAAAGCAGGTCCTCCGCCATCACCTCGGCGCCAGTGAGCCGGTTGAACAGCGTCGATTTGCCGGCATTGGTATAGCCCACCAGCGCGATCACCGGCCACGGCGCCCTGCCCCGCCGGGCACGGTGCAGCTGGCGGGTCCTGCGAACCTGCTCCAGTTCCTTGCGCAACCGGCCCATCCGCTGGCGTATCATCCGGCGGTCGGCCTCGATCTGGGTTTCGCCCGGTCCGCCCAGAAAGCCGAACCCGCCGCGCTGACGCTCCAGGTGCGTCCAGCTACGGACCAGGCGGCTCTGCTGGTAATCGAGGTGCGCGAGTTCGACCTGCAGGCGCCCTTCGGCGGTTGCCGCGCGTTCGCCGAATATCTCAAGGATCAGTCCTGTTCGGTCGATCACCTTGCGCTCGAGCCGCTCTTCCAGATTGCGTTGCTGGATGGGAGAAAGCGCCCCGTCCACCACGACCAGTTCGGCCGCTGCCTGCTCGCACGCAATGGCGATATTCTCGACCTGCCCGGAGCCGAACAATGTGTTCGGCTTCACATCGCGAACGGGGAGAACGAAGCTGTCCGCCACTACGATCCCGATCGCTAGGGCCAGCCCTTCCGCCTCCTCAAGGCGCGCCTCGGCCTCGAGATCGTAGGATTGCCTGCGGATGTCGGGGCATATGACGATGGCGCGTGCGCCGCGCGACACCTCTCCCATCAAATCGTCGTCGAAGCTCAGCTTTCGTCGCCTTCGGAATCTTCGGTCAGGTCGACAGCGCCCTCAGGCTGAATAGTGGAAACCGCGTGCTTGTAAGCCAGTTGGACGTATCCTTCCCGCTCGAGAAGCACCGAGAACAGATCGTACCCCGCGATCCTGCCCTGCAGCATCACTCCATTGACCAGAAACATAGTCACCTGTGTTTCGGCTTCGCTGACCCGGCTGAGGAATACATCCTGGAGCAGACGTTGCTTCGCGCTGGCCGCCTGACTGGCAAACTGCTGGGCATCCACTGGAGAGCCCGGCATGATGGTGGACACCGCGTGCTTGTAAATCAGCTGCGACTGACCGTCGCGGCGCAGCAGGATCGAGAAATTGTCGAACCAGGTGACAATGCCCTGCAGCTTCACGCCCTTGACCAGGAACATGGTGACGGGAGTCTTGTGTTTGCGCAGCAGATTGAGAAAGCCATCTTGCAAGCTCGGCTTTTTGCCGGCCCTGTCTGGCTTGGCGCGGGTTTCTTCCTCGTCTCGCGGCTTGAAACGCGCCGACAACGTCTTCTCGCTGGACACGAGCTGTCTCCTGTTCTTGGCGGCCGCCCTTGCGGTCCGCATTCTGGACCCCACCACAGCTTGGGCGGCGGGTATCCGTAACCCTTCCGGTAGATCGGATCATCGACTCAAACCGATGGAACGCCTCCGCGTTCCTCGTTACCATGCGGGCTAATCCTTGCGGTCGTTTCCCCTCCGTTCGGCCATCCCGAGCAGCTTGAGCTTGCGGTGCAAGGCGGAGCGTTCCATCCCGATAAAGCTCGCGGTTTTCGAGATATTCCCGGAGAACCGCCGGATCTGGACGGTGAGATATTCGCGCTCGAAGTTTTCGCGCGCTTCGCGCAAGGGCGTGCCCATCAACTCGGTCAGCCCGTTCCCGCTCACAAGCTTGCCGCCGGTAATTTCTCCGGAAAGCATTTCGGTCTCGACGGTGTCCAGCTGTTCGCGCGGGGCGAGGATGATTGTTCGTTCCACGACGTTGCGTAGCTGGCGCACATTCCCGGGCCAGTCGTAGGCCTGCAGCGCGGCCATGGCCTCCTTGCTGATTTGCGGAGCAGGAAGCCCCTGCTCTGCGGCGTAGCGGGTGAAGAAATGTTCCGCCAGGGCGGGAATGTCGTCGCGTCGCTCCGCCAGCGAGGGGACAGCCAGCGGAACGACATTGAGTCGATAGTAGAGGTCCTCGCGAAACCGCTTCTCTTCCATTTCCCGCGCGAGGTCGCGCGCAGTGGAAGATACGACTCGCACATCCACCCCAATTTGCCGCGCCCCCCCCACGCGAACGAAGCTTTGCTCGGTCAACACGCGCAAGATCCGTGCCTGCGTCGATAAAGGCATATCGGCTACCTCGTCGAGATATAGCGTGCCGCCGTCTGCCGTCTCGAGCAGGCCGGGACGCACCAGCTTGCCGTTCGACTCCTCGCCGAACAGCTCGTGTTCGAAGCGCTCCGG
>JBBSMH010000050.1:0-10302 GCA_038233275.1 Sphingomonadales bacterium
CGCCCCGGAATCTCTCAGGCCCCCGGACCGCGTATCGTTGACACTCTGGAAAGCGTCCCCGATCGATCGGGGGCCACCGAAGGGGAAAGCTCTGCCGCATAGGCAGGGCTAAGCTCTCAGGTTTCCCGACAGAGGGGGCTTGGATGCGAGACCTCCGGCGACGGGGTGGCGCGCTGCTGTCGGGGTTTGAATGAGCGATACCGCCACTACTGAAGAACCTCGCAAGCTGCCGCTCGATGCATGGCATCGCGAGCAGGGCGCGCGCATGGTCTCCTTCGCGGGCTACGAGATGCCCATCCAGTACACCGGTCCCAATGGCGGCATTGTCGCCGAGCACAATTGGACGCGCGAGCAGGCGAGCCTGTTCGACGTCAGCCACATGGGCCAGATGATGGTCACCGGTGAAGGGGCGGCCGAAGCGCTCGAGGCGCTGGTGCCAGGTGCAATCTCAAGCCTCAAGCCGGGTCGGGTGCGCTATACCTTGCTCCTTAACGAGGACGGCGGGGTGATCGACGACCTCATGGTCACCAACGCCACCCAATGGATAGAGGGCGACGACGAGGCTGGGGAAGAGGGGCACTGGGGCGAGCCCGCCTATTACCTGGTAGTCAACGGCGCGACCAAGTGGGACGATATCGCTCATCTGCGCCAGCATCTGCCCGATGAGGTAACCCTGACTCATCTGGAGGATCAGGCGCTTCTTGCACTGCAAGGGCCCAATGCCGCGACCGCTCTTCGCCGGGTGATGCGAGGGGTCCCCGACCAATTGGTCTTCATGCAATCGCTGACTTTCGATTTCGGCGAACTGCCGCTCCGGATCACTCGCGCGGGCTATACCGGCGAGGACGGCTTCGAGATTTCGGTGCCGGCGAGCCAGGTCCAGCAACTCGCCGATAGGCTGATGGCGGAAGCCGAAATCCGCCCTGCGGGGCTCGGCGCCCGCGACAGCCTGCGCCTCGAGGCGGGACTGCCGCTCTACGGCCACGACATGAACCACGAGCGTGATCCGGTCAGCGCCGATCTGGGTTTCGCATTGACCAAGAAGCGGCGCGAAACCGGCGGCTGGATGGGCCATCCCAAGGTCGCGCGGGTGCTGGCCGAAGGGCCGGCCGAGAAGCGCGTCGGGTTGGTGCTGGATGGCCGCCTGCCCGCGCGCGAAGGGGCCGAGGTCTATGCGGGGAAGAAGCAAATCGGCCTGGTCACAAGCGGCGGCTTCTCACCCACGCTCGGCCACCCCATTGCCATGGCCTACCTCCCGGCGGAACACGCCGAACCGGGAACCCAAGTCGAGGTCGAGGTTCGTAACAAGCGATTGCCCGCGAGCGTCACAGCCATGCCCTTCGTCCCCCACAATTATCACAGAGGAAGCTGACCGATGGCCCGTTACTTCACCGAAGAACACGAATGGATTGATGTGGAGGGTGACACGGCCACGGTCGGCATCACCGATTATGCGCAGGAGCAGTTGGGCGACATCGTCTTCGTCGAACTGCCCGAGGTGGGCAAGGTGATCGAACAGGGCAAGGACGCCGCGGTGGTCGAAAGCGTCAAGGCCGCGAGCGACGTCTACGCGCCGATCTCGGGCGAGGTGATGGAAGCCAATTCCGCGCTCGAGGACGATCCGGCGCTGGTCAATACCTCTTCGGAGGGGGACGGCTGGTTCTTCAAGCTGGCGATCTCCGACAAATCACAGCTCGACGGGCTGATGGACGAGAAGGCCTACAAAAGCTTCTGCGACGAGCTGTAGGTCGGGCTCCCATACGGACGAAATGTGCACCCCCGGTCCACGCCGGGCTGACGGGATAAATCGATGCGCTACCTTCCCCTGACCGATGCCGACCGTTCGGCGATGCTCGAGAAAATCGGCGCGCCCGATGTGGATGCGCTGTTCGTCGACGTGCCCGAGGAGGCGCGGCTTTCGGGCCCTGTCGAAGGTCTGCCGCTCCACGCCTCCGAAATGGCGGTCGAGAAACACATGCGGCAGCTCAGCAAGAAGAATCTCGCCGCGGCCGACGCGCCGTTCTTCTGCGGGGCGGGTGCCTATCGCCATCATATTCCCGCCAGCGTCGATCACATCATCCAGCGCGGCGAGTTCCTGACCGCCTATACCCCCTATCAGCCCGAGATCGCACAGGGCACGCTGCAGATGCTGTTCGAATTCCAGAGCCAGGTCGCGCGGCTCTATGGCTGCGCGGTGGCCAATGCGAGCATGTACGACGGATCGACCGCGTGCTGGGAAGCCGTGGCGATGGCGGGGCGCGTGACGCGGCGTAAGAAGGTCGTCCTCTCGGGCGCGCTGCATCCGCATTACGCCGAAGTCGTGCGGACCATGGCCAAATTCACCGAGGACGAGATCGCCGGTGCGCAGCCTTCGCTGACCGCCGAGCCCGATGTCGACGGTCTGATCGCGCGGATCGATGACGATACCTCCTGCGTGGTGGTGCAATATCCCGATATCCTCGGCCGGATTACCGATCTCGCGGCGGTGGCCGAGGCAGCGCACGCCAAGGGCGCGCTGCTGATTGCGGTCAATACCGAGCCCGTGGCGCTGGGCGCGATCATGTCGCCCGGCGAGTTGGGCGCGGATATCGTGGTGGGAGAGGGACAGGCGATCGGCGTCGGACTTCAGTTCGGCGGGCCGTATCTTGGCCTGTTCGCAGTGCGCGACCCCAAGCACGTCCGCCAGATGCCCGGGCGGCTGTGCGGCGAAACTATTGACGCGGAGGGCAAGCGCGGCTTCGTGCTGACGCTTTCCACGCGCGAACAGCATATCCGCCGCGAAAAGGCGACCAGCAACATCTGCACCAATTCGGGCCTTTGCGCGCTCGCCTTCAGCGTCCACATGACGCTGCTCGGCGAGAAGGGGCTGCGCGCGCTGGCGGCGGAGAACCACCGCCTTGCCTGCCTCGCCGCCGACCGGCTGGCCAAACTGCCCGGCGTGAGCTTGCTCAACTCCAACTTCTTCAACGAATTCACCGTGAGGCTTGGACAGGATGCCCGCGGGGTGGTGCGCGAACTGGCCGACAAGGGCGTGCTGGCGGGCGTTTCGCTCGGACGGCTGTTTCCCGACAATGAAGCCTTGGCCGACGGTCTGCTGGTGGCGGTGACCGAGACCACCACCGGTGAGGATATCGAGGCCCTGGCCTCTTCGCTTCAGGAGGTGCTGTCATGAACGCCCCCAACCAGTCCGGCTGGAAGCCCGGCACTCCCGTACACCGTCACAACGCGATGAGCGGTCCCGACACCGCGACGGGCAACCGCGCGCTGATGCTCGAAGAGCCACTGATCTTCGAACTCGCCGGAACCGAAACGACCGGCGTGGACCTGCCTGAGCCCGCGGGCGGCGCCAACCGCCTCGGCGGTTTCGAGCGCAGCGGGGAGATCGGCCTGCCCGGCCTCTCGGAGCCTGAGACGGTGCGTCATTACACCCGCTTGAGCCGCCAGAACTACGCCATCGACCTCGGCCTGTTTCCGCTCGGCAGCTGCACGATGAAGCACAATCCGCGCCTCAATGAAAAGGTCGCGCGGATGCCAGGTTTCGCCGATGTTCATCCGCTGCAGCCGGTCGACACGGTCCGTGGCGCGCTCGAGGTGATGAACGAGCTGGCATTCTGGCTGATCGACCTCACCGGCATGCACAGCGTCGCCATGAGCCCCAAGGCGGGCGCGCATGGCGAGCTGTGCGGGATTCTCTGCATCCGCGCCGCGCTCGAAGCGCGCGGCGATGCGCGCAAGGTCATCCTCGTCCCAGAAAGCGCGCATGGCACCAATCCCGCCACCGCCGCCTTCGCAGGCTATGAGGTGGAGGACATTCCCGCCAATGCCGACGGGCGTGTCGATCTGGAGGCGCTCAAGGCGCGACTGGGCCCCGATTTGGCGGGGGTGATGATCACCAATCCCAATACCTGCGGGTTGTTTGAGCGCGACATGAAGGCGATCTCCGACGCCGTCCACGCGAGCGGCGGTTTCGTCTATTGCGACGGTGCGAATTTCAACGCGATCGTCGGCAAGGTCCGTCCCGGCGACCTCGGCATCGATGCTATGCACATCAATCTACACAAGACCTTCTCCACCCCGCACGGCGGCGGGGGCCCGGGTTCGGGCCCGGTGGTGCTGTCGGAAGCGTTGGCCCCCTTCGCTCCGCTGCCCTATACCGTGCGCACCCGCGACGGTGTGGTCCACCTGGTGGAGGAAGAGGACGCGGACAGCTTCTCGCAAGAGCATTTCGGCGGGCGCATGCAAAGCTTCGGCAGGATGACCGCCTTCCACGGTCAGATGGGCATGTTCACCCGCGCGCTGACCTACATCCTCAGCCACGGCGCCGACGGGCTGAAGCAGGTCGCCGAAGACGCGGTGCTCAACGCCAATTATATCCTGCGCAGCCTGGAGGACCTGCTCCACGCGCCTTTCGGGCACAGCGGCCCTTGCATGCACGAGGCGCTGTTCGGCGACAAAGGCTTCGGGAAAGGGCTTTCGACCCTTGATCTCGCCAAGGCACTGATCGACGAAGGCTATCATCCGATGACCATGTATTTCCCGCTGGTGGTCCACGGCGCGATGCTGATCGAGCCGACGGAGACCGAGAGCAAGGCAGGTCTCGACCAGTTCATCATGGCGCTGCGCAGCGTGGCAGAACGCGCCAAGTCGGGCGACGAGACCCTGAAGGCGGCGCCTTATTACGCACCCCGGAGGCGGCTCGACGAGACTCAGGCGGCTCGCAAACCGGTGCTCGCCTGGCAGGATCCCAACCTCACCTGATGGCTATTCGCGCTTGATTTCCCGCGCCCCCTCGGCTTGTTTGCGAGCAGAGGGGGTAGTTGGTTGGCCGGGGACAAGAGTGAAAACCTGCTGAAGCGCGGCTGGCGCAATGTACGCGAGGCCGGTTCGCGCCGGCTGGTGCTGACAGCGGTGCTCGTCATTCTGGCGATGCTGCTGGCGCGCTTCGCCTGGGCGCTGCCGATTACCGGCGATGCCGAGCGCGCGCTTTACGATTCGCGGGTTTTGCTCGAAGCGAGGAGCGACCCGATCCCGCAGGATGGCCGCGTGGTGATGGTCGTCTATGACGATCAGACCCTGATCAAGGCGCAGAAGCGCTCGCCGCTCGATCGCGGCATGCTCGCTGCGGCCCTGCGCAATCTCGACACCCTGGGCGCAAAAGCTATCGGCATCGACATATTGTTCGACCAGCCGCAGGCCGAGGACGAGGAATTGATCGCCGCCCTGCGCGCGATGGAGATGCCAGTCGCCGTGGCCTATGCCGATGTCGCTACCAACCGGGGCGATATCGAGTACGAACAGCAACAATATCTCGACGCCTTCATGGCTGCGATCGAGGGAAGCCGCGCCTTTCCCGCGAGCATCCGGCTGGACGACGAGCGCGGCGTGACGCGGCGTTTTCTTCCCCCGGAGCCCGGCATTCCGCCCTTGCTCGGCCGCGCCATGCTGACAGCCGCAGGTGAAGGCGATCGCGCGCTCCCGGGCTACACCGGTTCGATTCGCTACCGTCTGTCGCGCGCCGGCGACGAGGCCGAAAATCTCGAGTCCGGCATGTCGGTGCCACTGTTCCCCGAACTGCAGATCGACACGCTCGCCGATCCTGATCTGTTCGCGATTCCCGAAGTGCGCGAGATGCTGGCGGCTCAGATCGAAGATTCCTACGTCCTCATTGGCGGCGATATCTCGGATTACGACCGGGTCGCGACGCCGCTGTCCGAAGTGATGGACACCCACCAGCCGCCCGGGCTGCAGGTTCATGCCGAGATCATCGCGCAGATGCTCGACGGCAAGGCGCTGGGCCAACCGCATCCGCTGGTCCTTTGGATGCTGACGCTGCTGATCGTCGGCACGGCGGTGCTGACCGGCCTGCTCGAATGGGGCAGCTGGCGGATCTACGCCCTGCTGGGGGTTCAATTCCTCGTGATCCTCGGGGTGCCGGTGATCCTGCACATGCGCGGGGTGGATACCTTCGGGGTTCCCGCCTTTGGGTGGCTCGTCGGGTGGATCGTCGCCTTCGCCGCGGTTACCTCCGCGGCGCGCGCATCGGGAGCGGTGCAGCGCAATTTCGCGCAAGGCGCGCTGGGAAAATATCTGCCCAAGGAAATGGCCGACGAAATCATCGAGAACCCCAAGCTCCTCGCCCTCCATGGAGAAAAGAAGGAACTGTTCGTCCTGTTTTCCGATCTCGAAGGGTTCACCAAGATGAGCCACGCGATCGAGCCGGAAATGGTCGCCAAATTGCTCAACCGCTATTTGGAAATGCTCAGCCGGGTCGTGCTCGATCATGGAGGGGTGATCGACAAGTTCGTCGGCGACGCGGTGGTCGCCTTCTGGGGGGCGCCGATCGCACGGGCCGACGATGGCGAACGCGCAGCCCGGGCCGGCTATGCGCTGTGGCAGGCGGGCGAAGCGTTCCGCGAAGAGGTAGCGGCGATGGACCCTGAACTGCCCAAGATCGGCAAGACCCGGGTCGGCCTCCACTGGGGAGAGGCGGTGGTGGGCAATTTCGGCGGCGACACCCGGATCCAGTATACCGCGCTGGGCGACAGCATGAACACTGCGGCGCGGCTCGAGGCCGCCAACAAGGCGCTCGACAGTTCGATCATGGCCAGCCGCGAATTCGCCGAGCGCTCGGGTCTCGACTGGTGGCGCCCGATGGGCCGTGTGCAATTGCGCGGCCGGGCGAAGCCGGTGGAATTGATGGAACCCGCGCCCGATTTTCCTCCGGAGGATGCGGAGAGTTTGCGCGAAGCCGCAACGATGTTCGGTCGGGACCGGAAGGCGGCGCTGGCCGCGATCGAGGCTGTCGCTCGCCGCCACCCGGACGACGCGGCGCTCCGGAACCTGCTGGAAAGAGGCCGGCAGGCCGACGAGCGCGGCGTGTTCGTTCTGGGCTGAATTTCCGGCCGTTAACCGAGCGATGCTGACAAGGTGGATGAAATGCTGCTAGGATGCATCCCTATGGGGAATAAGGAGGATGGTCATGGGTCTGGGTAAATCGTTATTCGCAGCGTCGGCACTGACGATAGCCGCGCTAGGCGTCGGAGTGGCGGCCGCACAAGCGGGCGTCGTCGTCAAGTCGAGCGGTCCTTCCGCCGGGCAATATCCTGTCGGCAAGAAACTCGATGATTCGGCTTCGATCACCTTGAAAGCCGGCGACAGCGTCACCGTGCTGACCTCTGCCGGCACCCGCGTGATCAGCGGGGCGGGCACGCACCGTGTGGGCGCAGCCGGAGCGAACAAGCGCTCCGCCTTTGCCGTTCTCACGCGTCAGCGCTCGGGCAATCGGGTGCGCACGGGGGCTGTGCGCGCCGGCGCATCGACCGCGGTGGCGCGCAATCCCAATTTGTGGAACCTCGACGTATCCCAGGGCGGGCGTATGTGCCTGACCGATAGCAATCTCGTGAACCTCTGGCGCCCGCAGACCGAGGGGCAGGCGACCTATATCTTCCGGTCCGCCCCATCGGATTTCCATGTCCATGTCACATTCGACGATGGCGTTTCGCAGGCTTCGCTCTCGAGCGATGCCCTGCCCCTGACCGCCACCTCCGCCTATAGCGTCTCGGGTCCCGATGGCACTTCCGCCCAGCTAGTCGAATTCGTGATACTCGATTCCGCGCCCGAAGATCCGGAGAGCATGGCAGCGGTGTTGGCGGAAAACGGATGCACGGCGCAGCTCGATTTGCTCGCCGAGCGCTTGATGGCGAGCGAATAAGCGGTAGAAAGGCTTGTGAAGTTCCGGGCCATGAGGGATCGGCCCGGCGCTGCGCAGGTGACCGGCTGCTCAGGTGAGCAGACCGGTTGCGCGGGGGAGGAACATGGGGAGAGGCGTAGGGATCGCGTCGGGTGAATCGGCCTTGCCGGGCCGAGCGCTCGTTCGCTATTTTGCCCTGGGTCTGTGTTTTGTCCTGTTCGGGGTCTTCCTCGTCATCCTGCCCGGCGCTGATTCTGGAGCGCAGGCGCAGCGTCAATCGGGCGCGCGCTATGAAGGCGTGGCCAGCTGCGCCGGATCGACCTGTCATGGGCGGTCCGAAGGCAATGGTGCCGTTGTCCGGCAAGACGAGATCGCCACATGGCAGGAGCCTTCCTCTCCCAGCGGCGCACATAGCCGCGCCTACGCAGTGCTCGGCTCCGCGCGGGGGCGCCAGATCGCAGCAAGCCTGGGCCTTGGCGCTGCGACGAGCGCGCCGGCCTGTCTCGGTTGCCATGCCACCTACGTTCCGGAGGCGCAGCGCGGCGCACGCTTCATCACCGCCGACGGGGTCGGCTGCGAAAGCTGCCACGGTCCGGCGCAGAACTGGCTGGCCGTGCATTATTCGGGTTCAGGCTCGCATGACACGAATGTCGCGGCCGGGTTGGTGCCGCTGGACCGGCCGCAGGTGCGCGCGCAGGTCTGCCTCGATTGCCATTACGGCAGCACGAAGACGGGCCAGTTCCTCACTCACGAGATGATGGCGGCGGGGCACCCGCGGATATCGATCGAGCTCGACCTGTTCAGCGCGCTCCAGCAGCATCATGACGAGGATGCCGACTATGTCGCACGCAAGGGGCGCACCGACAGCGTGCGGCAGTGGGCCGTCGGGCAGGCCGAAGCGGTGCGCCGGCAGAGCGATCTTTTCGCACGGCCGCAGTTCGGCATGCAGGGCATGTTCCCGGAGTTCTATTTCTACGATTGCCACAGCTGTCACCGGACGATCACCGATGGCCCTGCGCGCAAACTGACCTTCGAAAACAACCCGGCCCGGCCGATCCCGTTCGGCAATCCGCCGTTCAACGACGAGAACATCATCCTGCTCTCGGCGGTGGCAAAATCGCTGGCCCCGGGCGAGGCGCAGGCGTTCGAGCGCGCCAGCCGCGAGTTCCACCGCGCGATGGGCGAGGGGCGCGCCGCCTCGCAGGAAGCTGCGACGGCCCTGCGCGAACGGGCGGGCGCGCTCGCCGATGCGCTCGCCGGGAAATCCTACGGCGGCGGCGCGGCCTTTGATGTCATCGCGGCGATAGCGGGAGAAGCCACGCGGCCGCGCTTTACCGATTATGCCGGCTCGGTGCAGGCGGTGATGGCGGTCGATACCCTGCTCAATTCGCTGGTCCGCGAAGGCCGCGTAACGGTGGGCGCTGCGGCGGGAATCCGCGCGCAGGTCAACCGCGCTTATGCCGCGGTGGCCGAGCCCAATTCCTATCGCCCTGCCGAGTTCCGCAGCGCGCTGGGGCAGGCGGCGGGCGCGATCGGGGCGCTGCGCTGAATGCGGCGCGGCGGCCGCCTTTCATGCTCGGCAGCGGCGCTGGCGCTGGCATTGTCCGGATGCGGCGGCGGGGGCAACAGTTCGCCTGCGCCTCCGCTGGGGGGCGGTCCTTCGCCTGCCCCGACGCCTCCCGCCACGGGTCGTCTCTTCGCCGATCCCGCCCAGGAGGCGCTCAGCGCGGCCGATGTCCAGCAGGTGATCGCCCAGGCCGCGGGGGAGGCGCAGCGGCGCGGGCGCCCTTCGATCATCGCGGTGACCGATCGCGTGGGCAATGTGCTGGCGGTTTTTTCGATGACCGGCGCGCCGTCCCTGACCCAGATCAGTCGGCGACAGATCGGGGGTATAGCGGGCGCGGGTGAAACCATCGGGTTGCAGGGGGCAAATATTCCGACCGCCGCAGCCGTAATCGCCAAGGCGCTCACCGGAGCCTATCTCTCGAGCGGCGGCAACGCCTTTTCCAGCCGCACTGCGAGCATGATCGTGCAGGAACATTTCCCTCCCGCGCCGAGCGCCGTGGGCCTTGAAAGCGGGCCGTTGTTCGGGGTGCAGTTCAGCCAGCTGCCCTGTTCCGATCTGTCCGCGCGGCTCAGCGACGGAACGATCGGCCCCAAACGCTCGCCGCTCGGCCTCTCCGCCGATCCCGGCGGCTTCCCACTGTACAAGAATGGCGTGGTCGTGGGCGGGATCGGCGTGTCAGGCGATGGCGATTACGGCTTCGATCCCAATGTGCTCGATATCGATGCCGACGACGAGGAAGCGATCGCGCTCGCGGGCACGCAGGGGTTCGCTCCCCCGACAGAAATCCTGGCCAGCCGCATCACCGTGGATGGCACCACGCTGCGCTACAGCGACATGACCGCGAACGATCTCGGGCCCCTGCAATCGAGTTTCGGCGCGGTCAACGGGCCGCTCGGCGGGCTGATAGCCGTGACCGGCTACACTGACGGAGCTTTGCGCGCAGGCGCCGCTTACGGGACTGAAGCTTCGGGAATTCGACGCAGCACGGCGGCGGAATTCTCCCTGCCCGACGCCTATGTCCTCACCAATGGCGCGGGCACCGGCC
>JBBSMH010000051.1:0-10108 GCA_038233275.1 Sphingomonadales bacterium
AATTGTCTGCGGTCAGGGGCTCGATACCGCCTGCCTTCGTATTGTTCGATCCTGTCAGATCGGCGCTACCGCCGATTGTCGCGGAAAGCTTGGCGTTGATCTGCTCCAGCGCCATCTCGCTTGCCTTGCGCGTCGCGACCTTCTGCGGCTTCGCCACCAGGGACTGGATGTAGCTATCGAGGCTGAAATTCTCCGGCAGGTTACCCGCCATGCGCCGGTCGAAATCCGCCCGGTTACCCGATGCAGACAGCCGGTCTTGCCATTCGGCGTGAGCCTTCTGGCCGTTGGCAGCCGTGCCGCGCCAATCGTCGAGGATGTCTTGCGGGATTTCGAAGGGCCCAGACTCCCAGCCGAGCTGCTCGCGCGCGGCGGCGATCTCGTCATCACCCAGCGGTGCGCCATGGGTGGCGGCGGTGCCCTGCTTGTTGGGCGCGCCTTTGCCGATGATGGTGCGGCAAGCAATGAGCGAGGGGCGATCGCTCGCCACCGCCTCGTCCAGTGCGGCCGTGATGCTGGCGAAATCATGCCCGTCACAGCTCGTCACATGCCAGCCGGTCGCGGCATAACGCGCCTTAATGTCCTCGCTGGTGGAAAGATCGGTCGGCCCGTCGATGGTGATGTTGTTGTCGTCCCACAGCACGATCATGCGCCCGAGCTTGAGATGCCCCGCGAGCCCGATCGCCTCGTGATTGATCCCCTCCATCAGGCAGCCGTCGCCAGCGATCACCCATGTGCGGTGATCGACCAGCGCATCGCCGTAGGTCCCAGTCAGGTGCCGCTCGGCGATCGCCATGCCCACCGCCATGGCCAAGCCCTGACCCAGCGGGCCAGTGGTGCATTCGACCGCGTCGAGCATGAAGTTTTCGGGGTGTCCGGCGCAGGGGCTGCCGAGCTGGCGAAAGTTTCGGATGTCGCCGATCGTCGGGCGGACATACCCCGAGAGGTGGAGCAGCGAATAAATCAGCATCGAACCGTGGCCCGCGCTCAGGACGAAACGGTCGCGGTCGGCCCAGTCCGGTGCCGCGGGATCGTGCTTGAGATAGTTCGACCAGAGCACTGTCGCTACGTCCGCCATGCCCATCGGCATGCCGGGGTGCCCCGAATTCGCCGCTTGCACCGCATCCATCGACAAGGCCCTGATGGCATCGGCCATCCTGGCCATGCGGGCGGTATCGAGGCTCATTCGGATGCTCCTGCTGCTCGTTGCGGACCGGCGCGGCGGTCCGCTCGCCCCGCGCCGATTCGACGCGCGCGAACCCTTCGCGGAGGCACGCCGCGAGGTCAAGCGGGGGGCAATGCGCTATTGGGAGCGGGTCCTGCTCAGTCAAGTTATCAACAGGCTGTCCCAAACTTTTGCACATCCAAGGCAATCGTAATAAAAGACGCGCACCATGGGGGACAACCGCATCTCCGCAGCCCTGTCGCGCATCGACGCCGCGATGTCGCGGATCGAGGAAGCCGCTGACAATGTGCCCGCCGCCGAACCCAACACGGCTCAACTCGTCGCGAGGCACGAGGCCTTGCGCGAGGCGGTTTCGGGAAGCCTCGCCCAGATTGACACCCTCATCGAAAAGCTCGAACGGTGAGCGAGATCGCGCTCGAGATTGGCGGACGCAGCTATGCGGTCGCTTGCGCCGACGGCGAAGAGGACCACATTCGCAAGCTCGCGCAGGCGATCGATGCGAAGGTAGCCGCTCTGGGTGGCAACAAGTCCCATAACGACACCAAAAACCTCCTGTTCGCCGCTCTGATGCTGGCCGACGAATTGCACGAGAAAGGTGGGAAAG
Organism: Sphingomonadales bacterium; assembly: GCA_038233275.1. Classification (GTDB taxonomy): domain Bacteria; phylum Pseudomonadota; class Alphaproteobacteria; order Sphingomonadales; family Sphingomonadaceae; genus Qipengyuania. Next base: position 1,788 of record JBBSMH010000051.1, read on the forward strand.
CGGGCTCGTCAGGGGACGAGGGGACCGCCGAAGCGCTCGAAAATCTCGCCCAACGGCTCGAAAGCTTTGCCGATCGGCTTGAGAGCAGCGACGCGGCAACCTAAATAGGAAAGCGGCGGGACTGCCCGGCACGAGCCGTTTGAATATCCCTGAGGCTATAAGCAATCCTCGGGAGCTGTCCCTGCCCCGGTCCACCGGTTCGGCCGTAGGATTGGGGCATACGGCACCCACCTGACGTTTAGGCGTCAGAGGATTTCACGGGCAAACGACCCATGGTGGTCCCGTCACTCCTCCTTCTATCGACACGCGTGTGCACGCGCGGCTAGGAAGCGGGCGTGACCAAATCCGAACTTCGCCGGCACCTCCGCAGTCTTCGCCGCGATCGCGTCGAGGCCCTGCCCGGGAGCATGCGCGCGCTGGTTTTTCACAGGCCACCGGCGCCGCTTCTCGACATGGTCCCCGAAAGCGCAACCATCGGCCTCTACCGGGCCACTCCGCACGAGGCGCCAACCCAGGCTTATGCGAAATTCTTCACGGAGCACGGCCATACGATCGCCCTGCCCCGCTTCGCCACCCGCAACGCGGCTATGCAGTTTGCCGTCCACCGCGACCCCTTCGGGGAAAGCGATTTGGAGACCGGCCCCTTCGGATTGATGCAGCCGCTGCCAAGCGCTCCGACAGTCGAACCGGATGTCCTATTCGTGCCACTGATCGGGTTTTCCGCCGTTGGGGACCGGCTCGGCCAGGGCGGCGGGCATTATGACCGTTGGCTGGCCGAACATGCCGGCACCACTGCGATCGGTCTGGCGTGGGACTGCCAGCTGGTCGACCTTCCAGTAGAGGATCACGACATCTCGCTTCACGCAGTGGTCACCCCCACCCGCGTCTATGGGCCCCTCAAGTGAGACGAGAACCGACCTGGCGGATTCCGGTGGGCGTTTTGGGGCTGCTCGGTGCACTCTTCGTCTACGCAATTGCCGTCGCCACCATCGTCCCGCCGCTGATCGGCAGCTGGCACACGCTCGCGCAGACTCTAATCTACATCGTGCTGGGGGTTGTCTGGCTCCTCCCCATGCGCGGTTTCCTGATGTGGATGGAGACCGGTCACTGGCGAGTCCCGCGCGATTGACCGGTCTCTCCCCGGTGTATCATCTCAGGCCAAGGAACCGGCTCTCCGCCAGCCTCGTTTGGGCAGCATGCCAGAGCTACCCGAGAACGAGGCACAGCGCCGCCTGCTGGAGCGTGAATGCCTTAACCGTACGATCGAGCGGGTCGAGTTGGGAGAGGACGTCAGCTACATCACCTTGCCCGGCGAAAACGAACGGGCGCGACTGGTTGGCCGGCAATTCACCCTGACGCGGCGGCACGGCAAGAATATATTCGCCGGATCGATCACCGGCCCGTGGCTGGCCGTCCATCTGGGAATGACCGGCAAGCTTATTGCCTACGATACGCCCGACGACCCGCCCGACAAGACGAAGCTGCTGATCGCGTTCGAGGGCAACCGGAGGCTCGCATTTCGCTGTCCCCGGAAACTCGGCAAGGTCCGGATCATCGACGATCCCGACGAATTCATTTGCGAACAGAAGCTTGGGCCGGACGCTCTCGCCATCAGCAAAAGCGAGTTCGCGCGCGTCATGGGCAGAACCAGCAGCCCAATCAAAGCCGCACTGATGAACCAGTCCAAACTGGCTGGGATCGGCAATCTGTGGTCCGACGAGATTCTCTTCCAGACATCGCTCCATCCTACCGGCGTGGCGGCCGAACTGGACGCGAAGAAGCTGGAGGAATTGCACGCTGCCATGCAGGAAATTCTGAACGCCGTGGTCGTGGCAGATGGGAGCTACAGCAAACTGCCGAACGACTGGCTGATCCGGCACCGAAAGAAAGGCAATGACTGCCCGCGTTGCAGAGGAAGGATCACAAACGCAAAGGTGGGCGGGCGTACCGCTTACTTCTGCGACAACCATCAGGAATGAAAGCAAAGTCCCAAGTGGCGCGAGTGACGGGACTCGAACCCGCGACCCTCGGCGTGACAGGCCGATACTCTAACCAACTGAGCTACACCCGCGCATCTTGCGGCGCCAGCGCCTCTTGGGAGCAGCGCCACTAGTGCAGGTGCCATGGCCTGTCAATGCTCCCCACAAGCGAATTTCCCCCCATTTGCGCAACCCATTTCCGGGCCTGTCCGACAACTCGGTTACCCTTACATTAGCCATATTTTATTCGCTGCGCTGCATCCTTCCCTTCGCAGACAGGGGGGCTTCGTCATGCGTATCGGATTGCTGCTTACGAGTTTTACATTTCTCGGCACCGCGGCGGCAGCGACCGAATCGGCGCTGTCGATCACTCGCGCGATGTATGTCGAGCGGGTATCGGACCACGGCAGCTCGCTCGAACCTGCAGGTCGGTTGCGCGAGGGTGACCGGGTGGTCATGGTCATGCAGTGGGACGCTGATCGCCAGCATGGACCCTTCACGCTTGCCAGCCGCGTGCCGCCCGCTCTCGCCTATCAGCGCAGCGGCCGGGAGAATGTCGAGGTCTCGACCGATGGCGGGCGGCGCTGGGGTCGCTTGGGCGAGCTGAAGATCGGCTCGCGCCTCGCAACTCCCGAAGACGTCACCAATCTGCGCTGGCGCATCCCATCGCGCGACGGCTCGGGCATGCTGACCTACAGCGCGTACGTGCGCTAATCGCGGACGATCAATACGGGCGCCTCGAACATCCGCTTGAGCGCCTGGACGAAGCTCGCCGCATCATAGCCGTCGACCACGCGGTGATCGCAGCTGATCGAGATGTTCATCAGTTTTCGCTTCTCGATCCGCTCGCCGCCATTTCCGTCGGAAACGTACATCGGCCGCTCGATAATACGATTGGGCCCGATAATCGCGACTTCCGGGCGGTTGATAACCGGTGTTGTGGCGACGCCGCCCAGGGGGCCGAGCGACGTGACTGTGAGCGTGCCGCCCTGCAGCTCCTCGCTCTTCGCCTTCCCATCGCGCGCAGCTTCCGCCAGCCGCGAGATTTCCCGTGCGAGCTGCCACAGGTTCTTACCCTGCGCGTCCCTGATCACCGGCACCATAAGCCCGGCGTCGGTCTGCGTCGCCATGCCCAGGTGAACTGCGCCGTGCCGGGTGACGAGACCGGCTTCGTCGTCGTAGCGGGCGTTGATCATGGGGAAATCGGGCAGCGTCTTGCAGATCGCGGTGATCAGCAGTGGCAAAATGGTCAGTTTGGGGCGGTTTCCGCGATTTGCGTTGAGCTGGGCGCGCATCGTCTCGAGATCGGTGACGTCGACTTCCTCGACATAGGAGAAGTGCGGAATGTTGCGCTTCGATGCCGCCATGTTCTCGGCAATGCGGCGGCGCATGCCAATGACCTTCTGCTCCTGGTCGGCGCGCGGTTTGGCTGCGGGCGAGAAGCCCTGGTTATAGGACAGGAAAGCATCGAGATCGGCGTGCCGGATGCGCCCATCGGCGGCAGGCTTGACTTCGCCCAACTCGATCCCGAGCTCCGCGGCGCGCTTGCGGACGGCCGGAGAGGCCAGGACCTTGGCGGCTTTATCCGGCGCGGGGGCCGGCGTGGCCGGTTGCGGGGGCGCAGGAGCTGGATCAGCAGCCATCGCGTCATCCGCGTCGGAGGGGTCGGGATTTTCCACCTCGATCCGCTCTTGGATTCCTTCATCTTTCGGCGCGGGAGCGGATGCAGGGTCGGCGACTTCATTCGCCTCGATCACGTCATCGGGCACTTCGCCCTCGGTCTCGATCACCACCAGCATCGATCCGATGGCGATCGTATCGCCCGCCTCCCCCGCCACCTCGACCACCTTGCCCGCGACCGGGCTTTCCATCTCGACGGTCGCCTTGTCGGTCATCATGTCAGCGAGCTGGTCGTCTTCTTCGACCGTGTCGCCCGGCTTCACGTGCCATTGGACGATCTCGGCCTCGGCAATGCCTTCGCCGATGTCGGGCAGGTTGAAGGTGAATTTCGCCATCGCGGGTCAGTCCTGTAGCAGCTTGTCTATGGCCTCGCCGATGCGGACGGGACCGGGGAAATAGGCCCACTCGAGGCTGTGCGGATAAGGCGTGTCGAAGCCGGTAACGCGTTCGACCGGGGCTTCGAGATGGTAGAAGCAGCGTTCGGTAACCAGCGCGGACAGTTCCGCCCCGAAGCCGGATGTGCGGGTCGCCTCATGCACGATGAGGCACCTGCCGGTCTTCCGGACCGATTCTTCGATCGCTTCGATGTCGAGCGGCACCAGCGTCCGAAGATCGAGGATCTCCGCATCGACACCCTTCTCGCGGCACACGGCAGCGGCAACGTGGACCATCGTGCCATAGGCGAGCACCGTCATTGCCTCGCCTTCCCGAACGGTGCGCGCCTTGCTGAGCGGTATGCGGTAATAGCCCTCCGGCACCGCCGAGCCCTCGTGCTTTTTCCACGGCTCCACCGGCCGATCATAATAGCCGTCGAAGGGCCCGTTGTAGATGCGCTTTGGCTCGAAGAAGATCACCGGATCATTGTCCTCGATCGCGGCTATCAGCAGGCCCTTGGCGTCATGGGGGGTACTGGGGACCACTGTCTTGAGGCCGGCGACGTGGGTGAAAAGCGCCTCGGGACTCTGGCTATGCGTCTGACCGCCGAAGATGCCGCCGCCGAACGGACTGCGCACGGTAATCGGAGCGATATATTCCGCCGCCGAACGATAACGCAGCCGCGCCGCCTCGCTCACCAGCTGGTCGAACCCGGGGTAGATGTAGTCCGCGAACTGGATTTCGGGCACGGGGCGCAGGCCATAGGCTCCCATCCCCACCGCCGCCGCAATAATCCCGCACTCCGAGATCGGCGTATCGAAAACGCGGGTATTGCCGTATTTTTCCTGCAGCCCGGCGGTGCAGCGGAAGACTCCGCCGAAATAACCGACGTCCTCGCCCATGACGATCACGTCCTCGTCGCGGCCCATGACGATATCGAGCGCGTCGTTGATCGCCTCGATCATGTTGAGACGGCGCTCGGTGGAATCCTGCGCTTGTTTTGCGGGAGCGGCTTTGGTGGCGGCATCGCTCATCGGGGCAGCCCTTCGGGAAACTTGATTTCTCTTTCGCGAACAGCCTGTTCCGCCTGTTCCCTGAGATGCCACGGTAGCTCTTCGAAGACATCCTCGAACATGGTCCGGAACGGGTGATGCAAGCCGTGTCCCAGGATGCCGTTTGCCTCCGCCTCCTTGGTCACCTTCTTGACGAGTACCGCCGCTTCGAGGTCCATCTTCTCCTGTTCTTCCTCGTTCCATTCGCCCACCGCGATGAGATGGTTCTTCAATCGCATCACCGGATCGCCCAGCGGCCATTCGGCCCGCTCCTGCGCGCTACGATAACCGCTCGGATCATCGGAGGTGGAATGCCCTTCCGCCCGATAGGTGAAGAATTCGATCAGCGTCGGCCCGCCATTGGCGCGGGCGCGGTTCGCGGCCCAGCGCTCGGCGGCGTAACAGGCGAGCGGATCGTTTCCGTCGACTCGCAGCCCCGCGAGGCCATAACCCAGCGCGCGCGCGGCAAAGGTCGTGCGCTCGGCCCCGGCGAAACCGCTGAAGCTCGAAATCGCCCACTGGTTGTTGACCACGTTGAGGATCACCGGCGCGTTGTACACGGCGGCAAAAGTGCAAGCGGAATGGAAATCGCCTTCCGCGGTGCTGCCCTCGCCCACCCAAGTTGCGGCGATGCGGCTGTCGCCCTTGATCGCGCTCGCCATCGCCCAGCCGACCGCTTGCGGCGTCTGGGTTGCGAGATTGCCGCTGATGGTGAAGAAGGAATGCTCGCGGCTCGAATACATGATCGGCAGCTGACGGCCCTTCAGCTTGTCGCCGCGATTGGAATAGATCTGGTTGATCATCTCGATCATCGGATAACCGCGCGCGATCAATATGCCTTGTTGGCGATAGCTGGGAAACACCATGTCGTCGCTAGCGAGCGCCATCCCCGCGGAAATGCTCGTCGCCTCCTCGCCGGTGCACTTCATGTAGAAGCTGGTCTTGCCCTGCCTCTGCCCGCGAAACATCCGCTCGTCGAAGGCGCGCGTGGTGGCGAAGTTCCTTAGCATCGTCCGCAGAGTCTCGGGGTCGAGCTTGGGGTCCCAAGGCCCATGCGCCTTGTTGTCATCGCCCAGCACGCGGACGAGGCCATAGGCGAGATCATGCATTTCGTCGGGCGAACAGGTCTCGTCGGGCCGCAGCGTCTTGCCCGGTTCGCCAACGTCGATATGGCTGAAATCGACCGTGTCGCCGGGCCGGAACCTGGGTTCGGGGACGTGCAACGCAAGCTGAGGCTTGTTGCCGCCCCGTTTCGCCGATGCCGCAGGCCTGTCGGCCATAGGGACTCTCCCAATCGTGAGACGCAATCTTTTCCGAGTGCGTTATTTTATTTCACGGTCGGGTCGGGGTCAAGTTACCCCTGAGCCTATACCGCGACCGGCGCCTTGATGGCGCTGTGGGGCGTGTAATCGTGCACGACGAAATCCTCAATGCGATAGTCGAAAATCGTCTCCGGGCGCCGCACAATCTCAAGCCGCGGCCTCCCTTGCGGTTCCCGCGACAGCTGCTCGCGGATAAGATGTTCGTGATTGAGATAGAGATGCGTATCGCCGCCCATCCATACCAGTTCCCCAGGCTCGAGATCGGTCTGCTGCGCAATCATCCGCTGAAGCAAAGCCGCCGACCACAGATTGAATGGCAGACCCAGCGCCACGTCGCAGCTGCGCTGATAGAGCGCGCAATTGAGGCGGCTTCCGGCAACATGATACTGATAGGTCTTGTGGCACGGGGGCAGCGCCATCCGGTCGAGTTCGGCGACATTCCACCCCTCGATGATGTGCCGCCGGCTGCCGGGATAGGTGCGGAGCGATTCCACTACCCGTGCGACCTGATTGATGCCTTCCCCGATCTCGTAGAGGCCGTCCTTGCGGTAGCGATAAGTCGGCCAATCGACCCATTGCTTTCCATAGACGGGGCCCAGGTCGCCCCACCGTTCCGCAAAACCCTCGTCCTCAGCAATCCGCTCGATGAATTCGTCCAGCGCGATGTCCTCGCCCGTCTGACGGACATAATTGGCATGCGGCCACTCGTTCCAGATCTTCACTCCCTGTTTCACCAGCGGGCGGATATTGGTGCTGCCAGTAAGGAACCACAGCAGTTCGCGCGTCGCGGTCTTCCAATAGACCCGCTTGGTGGTGATCAGCGGCATCGCGCCGTCCACAAGATCGAAGCGCAGCATCGCCCCCATGAGCGACCGCGTGCCGATCCCGGTCCGATCGCTCCGCTCGCTGCCGGTCTCCCAGATACGGCGCATCAGGTCGAGATATTGCTGTTCGGGATGGTCGCTCACGGTGAGTGCCTAGCGCGCCAATTGCCCGCTTGCCACCCCGAGGGCACCTGCCTATAGGCCGCGCCTTGCCTCGGTCCACAGCCTTCTGCGAAGGAATGTGGGCACGACACGGTCGGGGAGTAGCTCAGCCTGGTAGAGCACTGTCTTCGGGAGGCAGGGGCCGGAGGTTCGAATCCTCTCTCCCCGACCAATTTCTCGTCGCTTTCGACACGATGCCGCAGAATCCCGCGGTTTCCCTTCCAGCGAACAAATCGGTGGGAATCTTAGCGCCCGTCTATCCTGGCTTTCTTGAAGGGATCTAAGCGCCAAGAGTTAGGGAGGGCGAGAAGGAGCAGGACTTAGCTGTCGGCGTAGGATATGAGAAAGGTCGCGCCCGCAGCGGCGATCATCGAGAGCGCCAGGACCCTGCGTCCACCAAACTGGTCCGCTCATACGCCGAGCACGACCCGGGCAAGGGACCCTGACAGGATCGGGGCCCCTACACGGAGGCCGAACTGGGTTTCGGAAACGCCAAGCTCTTCCTTGACGTCGTTGCCGATGATGGCGAAGATCGTCCAAACAGTTCGCTTATACGGACCGGGTCAGATCACGAAGTGATTCAGATCGAAGCGTGCTCTCGTAATTAAACCAGGGGCCCGAGCCGCTGCCGCAGCTTCGACCGTGCGGCGCGGATAATGGAGGTCGGTTATGGCTCAGGACCGCGGAGTCACCCTCTACGGAAAGCTTGCCGATCCGCTCGGCGCGCGGGTACGCGTGCCCGGCGGCGCGCGCGCCGAGACGGGGCGCGAAGTCCGCACGCGGGGGGCGGCGCCCGCGCCGCGGCTCGGAGAACTGCTCTCGGACGCCCGCGTCCGGGCCTGTATCGACGGGACGATCACCGCCGATGGAGCAATCGTGCAACCGGGCCCTTCGGTCGAGTTCATTCCGGGTGTGGCGGGCGGCTGA
>JBBSMH010000052.1:0-10080 GCA_038233275.1 Sphingomonadales bacterium
AAACCATTTTCCTACACGCCCCAAATCTGCAACCTGCCTGCGGGCCATGCCCGACTCGCCCGCAAGCCCACCCCCTCCGGCTTTTCGTTTTCGCCCTCAAGCGCCGGGCGCGACGCGTCCGCGTCGCTTGGGTTGGCGCTCCGCGCCGTCTCCGCCTGCGGCTTCGACTCCCTCGCATAAGCTCGGGCGGCCGGTCGGCCTTGCGGGCTGCTGGGCGATTTGTTTGTTTCGCCTCAAGCGCCGGCGGTCGCGTCCGCGACCTTGGCTATCCTCGCATAAGCTCGGGCGGCCGGTCGGCCTTGCGGTCGGCTGGTCGCCGACCGGATCACCGCTCAACACCGAGGTTCTCCCGTGACCGATCAGTCCCCACCCCCAACCCCCTCCCCTGGAAGCGCAGCTGTCCCGGCGGGACAACGGGAGGGGGCTTTGCAATGTACCCGCGCGATCCCGCGTCAGGGCACCTCCGCGGTCGCCTTTCCGGGCGAGCCGCCCGGGGACGACGATCCGCTGCTCGCCTTTGCGCCCTATCTCCACAAGCAACCGCGGCGGAACGCGATCACGCCCGACGTGCAGCGGGCGTTCGTCGCGCAGCTCGCCGCCACCGGCATTGTCAAGCAGGCGGCGCTCAAGGTCGGGCGGTCGCTCGAGGCGCTGTACAAGCTTCGCCATCGGCCGGGGGCGGAGGAATTTGCGGAGGCCTGGGACGCGGCGCTGGAGCGCGGGGTGCAGCGGCTGGAGGATTGTGCGCTCGAGCGCGCGATCCAGGGCGTGCCGACGCCGATCGTCTCGGGCGGCGCGGTGCTCGGCAGCTGGGACAAGCCCGACAACAATCTTCTGCGCTTCCTGCTCCAGCAGCGCCTGCCCGATCGCTATGGCGCGCGCGGTGGCGCGGCCACAGGAACATCGGGTGGAGGGGTTCCGGGTGGAGGGGTTCCGGGCGGAGGGGTTCCGGGCGGAGGGACAGGGGCAGGAGCGAGGCCGGGCGCCGCGCCCGCGCCCGCCGTGTTCGGCACAGCCGACGACGACGAATGGATCGACAAGATCAACCTCCAGTTCGAAAGGCTGCGCCGCAAGGCGATCCTGTGCGGCGAGATCGAACCGACCGAAAGCGAGCGGCGCGACATCGAGCGCGACAAGACGGCGTTCTTCGCGATCTGCTGAGCCCTTATCGCTTGCGGATCAGTTCGCGCAGCGAATGGGGATAGGGGGGGCGGGGAGCAGCCGTCCGAAGCGGTCACGCGGGGTCAGCGAAACTCAGCGCTCGGCGGTGGCCGGCGCGCTCAGGGGGAAGAAGGGGATGCGCACCTCGAGCGGCGAGCCGTCCTCGCGGTGAAAGGTGTAGAACCCCTCCATCGAGCCGTGAGGCGTTTCGAGCGGGCAGCCGGAAACGTAATCGTGCGACTGGCCGGGGCGCAGGATGGGCTGTTCGCCCACCACCCCGTCACCATCGACATGGCTTACCATGCCCATCGCATCGGTGATCCGCCAGTGCCGCGTGACCAGCTGGACCCGCTCGTTCGAGGCGTTCTCGATCCGGATGTGATAGACCCAGAACCACTTGCCCACCTCGGGCTGCGATTGTTCGGGCAGGAAGTTCGCCGCCACCCGCACCGTGATGCCATCGGTGATGGCGGCATGCTGAAAGAGTTCCTTGATCACATCGGCAAAGGTAACAATTCCCGCTCGCGTCTCAAGGGGGGCGGGCCGATTATGCCCCGCATGTGGCGATTAATCCGCAGGATTGTGCTTGTCGAGGAACGCCAGCAGCGCGTCGAACCAGGCCCGCTCGTTCTCGGCCTTGGAGAGATGGTGATCGTCGTCGAGTTCGAGCTTCTCGATGGGCACGCTAGCCTTGTCCGCCGCCTGGACGAGCTCCTCATATTGCTTGAACGGCACGACAATGTCGCGCTTGCCGTGCGCCAGCAAGACCGGGCGGGCGAGCCGCGCAACCTGATGAACCGGAGCGACCGACTTCATGTCGAAATTCTCTCCGCGCACCTTGCGGCGCCAGTCCTTGCGATAGCGGCGGGCGAGAAAATCGGTGCTGTAATCGAGCTGGCGCTCCCAGTCGGTGACCCCGGCGAAGCTCGCGGCGCAGCGGTAGGTTTCCGGGTTGCGGATGGCGCCCCACAACGCCGCATAACCGCCATAGCTGCCCCCCACGATGCACACGCGCGCCGGATCGGCGGTGCCACGCTCGACCGCCCAGCGCACAGCATCGTCGAGATCGTCCTGCATCTTGCGACCGATCTGTCCGTCGCCAAGCTCCTCGAACGCCTCGCCATAACCCCCCGAGCCACGATAATTGGGCTGGAGGACGGCATAGCCGCGGTTGGCGAGCACCTGCACCCAATCGCCGTAGCTGAGCGTGTCGCGCACCCCATAGGGCCCGCCGTGGGGCATGATGATCAGCGGGAGGCCCTTGGCCTCGCGTCCGCGGGGAAGCGTCAGATAGGCGCGCATCTCGGTCCCGTCGCGCGCGGCGATGGTATGCCCCGCCCCCTCGGTCAGCAGGCGAAAATCGACTTCGGGGCGCAGATTGGCGAACAGGTCGAGCCGCTTTTCCGCCGGGCTAAAGACATAGAGCGCGCCCGGGTCCGAAGCACCCGAATGAAGCACCAGCATGCGCTTTCCCGCGACATGGCTGATGATGTCCACCCTGCCGCCGCCGAGCGCCTGTTCGAGAGCTTTCTGAGTGCTCGCGAGCGCATCGTCGAGCCACTCCGTGCGCTCGAAATCGTCGATATAGCGCACCGCCACCGGCTGCTGCCGTATGTCGTAGCGGACGGCATCGACATCCCAGCCGGAGTTGGCATAGACCAAATCGCCCGCCTCGCCCTTCGAATAATCGAAGCGGCGCAGCGCAATCCGGCCATTGTCTTCCTTGGTCATCGCATAGCCGAGGTCGGAGCCGGCATAGATCCCCATCACGTCCCAATTGTCGAGCTCGTCGGCGTCGCGCTTGAGCTTGGTGACCCGGCGGAATTCCTCGTCCGGGGCCGACCGGTAGTGGATGATGGTCGCCCCGCCCCCGGTCCAGCCCATGCCTAGCCGGACCACGCCCGCATTGTCGGCCCACCATTCATCGACATTGCCCTTTCGCTTCTGCACCAGCACCGCGCCCTCCGCGCCGGTCTTGTCGAGCGGGAAGCGCCAGACGTCGGGCCCGTCGAACTCCTTGCGCGAGGCGGAGAGCAGGATGTAGCGGCCCGCTGGGTCCATGTAGAGGACGTCATCGCCCTCGAGCCCCTGCTTTTCGAGCGAGATCGAGCGAAACTCCTGGTCCGCCAGATCGAACAGCGAGAGCCGAGTGTAGGCCACCGGGAAGAAGCCGAACAGCGTCCGGCCCGAAAGCGAGATCAGCAGTCGTTCGCCATTGGCCCAGCGGAACCAGCGCAAGCTGTTGCCATCGGGGATCTTGATCGCGCGAAGTTGCTCCAGCGTCGCGGCGTCGGTGATGACGAGATGCGTATCGCCGCGGGCGCGGTGGATATAGGCGAACTTCCCGCCGTCCGGCGAAAGCTTGGCCGTGCCGAGTTGGCCACGCGAAGCAAAGGCCCGCGTCGGGATGACGCCAGGCCGCCCGTCGGGTCCGATGTTGGCAATTTCCGGATGGCCGGTGAAGACGTCCTCTCCGGCCGATGCCCGGGACGCAGCGGAGTTTTCGTCCGCCTCCTGCGCGAGCAGAGGTTGAGCGGCAAGCGTCGCCGCTGCTGCCAAAAATGTGATGAACTTCATATGCGCCCCGTGCGACCCCAAGGGGGCTGACACTAGCGTCGGGGCGGATAAGATCAAGATGCCATGACGGCGCGCAGCCGCCTCTCGCGGGAAACTCAATCGGTGTGGGGCGTTTGCGACACTATGATCGACCTGGTTCAGCCTAACACGCTTTCCTGGCTCGACGTGGCGTTGCGGCTCGGTGCGGCCACGCTGCTTCCCCTATTATCGGGCCCTATTATCGGGATGGAGCGCTACCTGCACCGCAAGCCCATAGATTTCCGGCCTTTTGTGATCATTTCTCCGGCCATTAGTGCCCGATGCAAATCCTCGGTATCCTGCGGCCCGGCAACGATTGCAGCCAGCTTTCGGTCACACCCTTTCGCCCCTCCCCCGCCGGTCCCTCCCCCGCCGGTCATCGTCGTTCGGGTCAGGAGCGCACTTCGCAGGGACGGCAAGCGGTTCCGACAGGGGCGCGACAATCATGGCTTTCGCCTCAAATTTGCCCCCTAGTCACCCATTGTCTCGCCTTGTCTCGGCCCTCGTCGCGCCCTACCCGTCGCGCGCATGGACCGCGCGCCGCCATTCGAAAGCGACCCGATTCGGCTGTGCGCGGGGCTGGCGGGCGGATTGTGGCTGTTGTGCCTGGTACGGCTCGGCATCCCGGCCCAGCCCTATTTCGACGAAGTGCATTACCTGCCCGCCGCGCGCGAATTGCTGGCGCTTGGCGAATTCACCAATCGCGAACATCCGCTGCTGGGCAAGCAGATCATTGCCGCGGGGATCGCGCTGCTGGGCGACAATCCGTGGGGATGGCGGTTGCTGCCGTCGCTCTTCGGCGCGCTGGCGCTGTTCGCGGCGATGCGCGCGCTGTGGTTCGTCACCTGCAGCCGGTTTGCGACGCTGGCCTACGGCGTGCTGCTCGCCAGCGGCTTCCTCCTCTTCGTTCACGCGCGGATAGCGATGCTCGACATCTTCGCGCTGGCTTTCCTCGCGATCGCCTATTGGCAATACGCCGGGGCGATGCGGGAGCCCGAGACGGGCCGCTGGCGGCTGGCGGTGGCGGGGGTTGCGCTGGGTTTCGCGATGGCGAGCAAATGGAGCGCGGTGCCGCTGGCAATGGTTCCGGGGCTCGCTTTCCTCGCGCTGCGCTGGGGCGCGGGTCGCCGCCGGCTGCTGTTCAGCCGCCGGGGCGCGCCGGTGCCGGGCATCAGGCTGGTCGAAGCTGCTCTCTGGCTGGGCGCGCTTCCGCTCGCCCTCTATGCGCTGACCTATCTCCCCGCATTCTGGTTTGCGGACGGCGCTATCGGCTCACCCGCGGGAAGCTCGGGCCTGATCGAGCATCACCGCCGGATGCTCGACATGCAGGCCAGCGTGGTCCAGCCGCATCCCTACCAGAGCAGCTGGCCTCAATGGGTGCTGAACCTGCGCGCGATCTGGTATCTTTACGAGCATATCGACGGGGCGCAGCGCGGCATCCTTCTGATCGGCAATCCGCTGACCATGCTGATGGGACTGGTGGCCATGACCTGGTGCGCGTGGCGCGGTTTCGTCAGGGGGCAGGCGCTGCCGTTCGGGGTGGCGATGCTCTATTTCGTCTCGCTCGGCTTCTGGATGCTCGCGGACAAGCCGGTGCAGTTCTATTACCATTACCTACTGCCGAGCATGTTCCTGCTTGCCGCGCTCGCCCTGGCGCTCGACGAAGTGTGGCGCTCGGGCCGACGATGGCTCGCGCTCGCGCCGCTGGTGGCGAGCGTTGGGCTGTTTTTCTTCTTTTACCCCGTGCTCAGCGCCGCCGCGCTCGACGGGCCGATGGCCTTTCTGCGCTGGACCTGGCTCCAAAGCTGGCGCTAGCCCCTAGAACCGCCCCCAGACGAAACGGCTCGAGAGCGCATAATTCCACACCGAGCCGATGCCGATGCCGACCAGCGCGGCGAACACTTCGTGCACCCCTCTGTCGTGGAGCGTGGTGGCGACCGCGACATTGGCGAAGGCGCCGATCGAGCATGCGGCGATAAAGCTCGCCCAGCCCCGCAACACCGCCCGGGCCGTGGTCAAACGCTGGTCGCGATAGGTCAGCCAATTGTTGAACCAGAAGTTGAAGCTCATCGCACCGAAGGTCGCGACCGCCTGGCTCCAGCCGAAACCGGTCCCCGCAACGAGCAGAAAAGCATAGAGAATCGCCATGTGCACCAGCACGCCGAGCGCACCGACCGTGCCGAACAGTGCAAAGCGCGTGGGGATGACCCGGCCGAAGCTCTTGTCGTAAAGCCCCGCGAGGAAATCGAAGGCGATCGCGCGGTCGAGCTTGGATTCTCCCGCGCGGCGGGCGGAGAAGTTCATCGGGAAATCCCTGACCTTCAGCGGTGTGTCCGAGGTGGCGAGCAGATCGAGCAGGATCTTGAAGCCGATGCCCGAAAGGTTCGGCACAAGCTTGCGAGCCGTAGCGGTGGGGAGCAGGAAATAACCGCTCATCGGATCGGTCAGGTCCGCTCCTGTGAGCTTCCGCGCGAGTGCATTGGCCACGCCGGATAGCTTTTCGCGCTCCGGGCGGCCCCATTGCTCGGTGCTCGCGCCCTCGGCGAAGCGGCTGGCGACCGCGACATCAGCCTCTCCCCCTTTCACCGCAGCGAGCATATCCGCGAGCAGCGCGGGGTCGTGCTGGTGATCGGCGTCCATCACCGCGCTGTAGGGCGCCGCGGTCGCGCAGAAGCCCTCGATCGCGGCGCTCGCCAGCCCGCGCCGGCCGAACCGCTGGATGACGCGTACGCGCGGGTCGGACAGCGACAGGCGGCGCGCCTCGTCCGATGTGCCGTCGGCGGAATTGTCGTCCACCACCAGCACTTCCCAACCCGAGGGCCCGAGCGCCCCCTCGATCCGCTCGACCAACGGAGCGAGATTGTCGCGCTCGTTGAGCGTCGGCAGGATAATCGCCAGTTCGAGCGGGATCGTCATGGCATGGGGCATCGTGGAATATGTCATGTCCATCGTCGGCCCGACAGGGCGCTCGTCTCCGGACATGAGTAGCGCAATCCCGAGCGCGCAGGGATGAAAATCTCCGCCACGGCCTATTCGGCCATCCGGCCCAGCCGCTGCCGCAAGAGCACCCGCGCCGCCATGACATCGCCAAATGCACCCGCGACGAGATATTCGGCGATCGGCCCCTCGAGCCGGTCGAGCGCTTCGAGCGCCTCTTCGAGCCCGCCAGCGGGTGGACGAACGCCCGCGCCATAGCCCATCTCGCGCAGCAGCAGCGTTTCGTAGGAGACAAGCCCGCCGACCCAGCCGCGCGCAGAGGGCGCCGCGCAGATAGCGTCGAGCAAGCCGCCCAGCGCATCGTATATTTTCGGATAGGGATTGCGCTCGGCCAACGCAGCGGCGGTGAGCGCGGTGATCCAGCCGATCGCCGCGGCGGGCAGCGGTTCGGACAACCACGGCCCGCGGCTCTGCACCAGCTCGAGCCGGGCGAAGGGCAATTGGCTGTCGGAACGCGCGCGAATATCGGCCTCGACCAGGTTGCCCGGGATTACCACCGGTCGAAGCTGCCGCCCGCGTCCTCCCGCGACATAAGCGGCAACGACGCCGCTTTGCGCCGTCAGCAGCCGCGCGATCACTGCCGTTTCGCCATGTGAGCGCGAGGCGAGAAGGATGGCAGGCGCGCGCAAATGCATAACACCGCGCCTATACTTTTATGTCGCCCCTGCGAAGGCGGCGCAGCGGGCTATTGGCTCTTCGCCTCAAGCGCCGCGACGCGCTCGGCCAGGCGCTCGGCGTCTCCGCGCGCGCGGGCGGCCATAGCCTTGACCGCGTCAAATTCCTCGCGGGTGACGAAATCCATGCCGCCGAATGCTTCGCGAGCGCGTTCGCGTGCGGCATCGCGCGCCTCGCGGGTCATTCCGGCGAAGGTACCGGCCGCCGCATTGGCGAGCTTGACGAAGTCGGCGATGAGCGGATTCTGGCTTTGCATCGCGTCCAAATGGGACGCGATGCGGTTTTTGTCTAGCCTCACGCGCCTTGCGGTCGGGGTGCGGAAAATAAAATCATATCCGCACCCGCTCGACTGCACCGCTCGCCCGATTGCCATCGGCATCGGGGTTAAGCCGCAGAAATTCGTAATTCAGCACTCCGGCGAAGATCACCCAGGCGAGATAGGGCAGCAGCAGGAGCGCCGCGAGCCGCCGGACCTTCCAGAACAATGCGATGACCACCAACAGGGTGATCACCATCATGCCCAGGATGACGAGCGCCACCGTGATCTCGTGCAGTGCGAAGAAGGTCGGGGACCACGCCAAATTGAGTAGGAAATGCACCGCAAAGGCGATCAGCGCCGCCGTGCGTCCGCGCGCGCCCCAGGCGGCGAAGACCAGCGCCAGCGCGAGGCCGATCATCACATAGAGTACGGCCCAGACGATCCCGAAAGTCGCCGGGGGCGGAAAGATCGCGGGCTTCGCGAGCGAGTCAAACCACGACGAATCCGCGCTGCCGAACTGGCCCGCCACGAAGCCGAGCAGCACGATCAGCGGCACCGTGAACAGCGCCCAGCGAATGAAGCTTGCCCTCAATTGTCCGCGCGATGCGAGCGTTGCCATCCTGGGTCCTTATCAGCGATTCGGGTCAGCGATTCGGTCGCGCGCCTTTTGGCGGGGGCGGCGCGACCATGCAATGCGGGGGCGCCACACCGTCCCGACTCCGGACCGTCGCCGCTTCCCGTTCAGACTTTCACGACGCCTTTCTCGATCAGGCTTTTGGCGCAATCGACGATGCTCTGCTCCGCCGGACGCGTTTCCCAGCCGAGCCGCTCACTCGCATGGCTGGCATCGGTGTGCCGCGTCTTGCCGAGCTCGCCCTTGATCGAGCGCACGCCGGGATTGAACCAGCTCAGGACCGAAACCATCCAATCGGGCATGACGCGTTTGGGCACCTTGCGGGTATGCTCGGGCGGCAGCTTGTCGCGCAGCACCTCGGCGATCTCGATGATCTTCAGGAACCGGCCCGAGGCGAGGAAGCGCTCGTTCGCAAGGCCCGGCTCCTCGAGGCAGCGAACGTGCAGCGCGGCGCAATCGCGCGTGTCGACGATCGCAAAGCCGAGGTCGGGAGCCATCGGCATCGATCCGTCGAGCACCTGCCTGACCGCCTCGACCGAGGGCGAGAAATCGGGATCGTCGACCGGCCCCAGCACCATCGAGGGATTGACCGAGACGAACTCCATCCCGGCCCCGTATTCCGCCACCCAATCGCGCGCGGCGCGCTCGGCGATGGTCTTGGATTTTACATAAGGGTAGACGTCGGGGTGGGTGATGTCGGTCCAGTCGCTCTCGTCGACGGTATATTCCTTCTCGCTGCGGCCATAGGCGACCGCCGCCATCGAGCTGGTCTGAACGAAGCGCCTGACGCCCGCCTGCTTGGCGAAACGCAGCGCGCGCAGGGTCCCCTCGCGCGCGGGCACGATCATCTCGTTCTCGTCCCTGGGGGTGGAAGCCGCGATGGGCGATGCGACATGCGCGCAATGCGTGCAGCCGGCCATCGCCTCGGCCCAGCCGGCATCGCTCATCAGCTCGGCTTCGAAGATGCGGAGCCGCTGGCCGTCCGGGTTCCCCAGCCGCTCGCGCAGCCGGGTCTCGCTTTTCACCTCGTCGCGCACCGTGGTGTGGACGGTCCAGCCCTTGTCGAGCAACTGACGGATCAGCTCCCCGGCGATATAGCCCGTGCCGCCCGTTACGAGTACGGTACCTGTCATCGCTGCCCTCCCTTGCGCGGGAGCCTAGCAGCAAGGTTTCATTTCGCAATCGAAAGCCGGCAATGCGCGAATTCGATGTCCTGGTGATCGGCGGCGGTATCGCCGGCCTCTCGGCGGCGGCGCGGCTGGCGCGGCACGTGCGGGTGTGTGTGCTGGAAGGCGAGGCGGCGCTGGGCTTCCATGCTTCGGGCCGCAGCGCGGCGTTCGCGCATTTCTCGATGGATGACGAGCTGGTCCGGCGGCTGACTGCGGCGAGCATGCCCTGTTTTCGACAGCCGCCGATGGACGATCGCACGCCGCCCGCGCGCACCCACCCGGCGATGTTCGTGGCGCGCGGGGAAGAAATCGGGGCGCTTAAGGCGCATGAAGACATCCACCGGCGCCTTGCGCCCGGCTATCGGCGGCTGAGCAGCGCCGAGGCCCAGGAAATCGTGCCCGTGCTTCGCGCCGACGCGGTCGCCGGAGCTCTGCTCGACCCGAACGCGATGAAGCTCGATTCCGACGCGATGCTGCAAGGCAACCGGCGCGATCTGGCAGCGGCGGGCGGCGAGTTGGTGCTGGGGGCGAGAGTGGAGGCATTGGGCCGCGACGGCGGGGGCGGGGGCGTGGGCGGGGGCGGGAGCGGG
>JBBSMH010000053.1:0-10066 GCA_038233275.1 Sphingomonadales bacterium
ACCAGAGGGCGGATGAGCGCGGAGAGGAGGGCGGTGGTCACTGCAGCTTCCACTCCCACCCCAGCGGATCGCCGTCCATCACCTCGACGCCTTTGGCGGCGAGGCTGGCGCGGATGGCGTCGGAGGTGGCGAAATCCTTGAGCGCCCGCGCTTGCTCGCGGCGGATGAGCTCTGCCTCGATCTCCTCCTCGCCGATTTGCGCCTCCTTTGGGCGGATTCGGAGGTCTGACCGAGAAAGCGTCATTAGGTCTAACCCGAGCACGCCATCCATATCGGCCACAATCGCCAGCAGTTCCGAAGGGTCAGCCCTTCGCAAGCCGATCAACTCCTCGAGGTGAGCCAGGACAGCCGGAGTTTTCAGATCATCGCTGATGGCAGTCCCGAAAAATGCGCATAACGTTGCCACCTCCTCGTCATTTATCTCGGTTGCGAGCATTGCATTTTCACGCAACCGCTCCACCCCCATCACAATCCGCTTCAGCCGAGTCAGCGCGGCGCCGAGCCCCTCCCACGAGAACTCCAGCTCGCTGCGATAATGCGCCTGCAGGCACATCATGCGGTAGGCAAGCGGGTGGTAGCCCTTGTCGATCAGCAATTGCAGCCGCAGGAACTCCCCCGCGCTCTTCGACATCTTCCCTGACCTTTCGACGAGGAAATTGTTGTGCATCCAGATGTTCGCGCCCGAATTCCGAGCATCCGATAATCCGCCGCAGCCGCAGAACGCCTGATTCTGCGCGATCTCGTTGGGGTGGTGAATTTCGCGGTGATCGATCCCGCCGGTGTGGATGTCGAACGGGAACCCGAGCAGTTTTTCGCCCATCACCGAGCATTCGAGGTGCCAGCCGGGAGCGCCGCGGCCCCAGGGGGAATCCCATTCCATCTGGCGCGTCTCACCCGGAGGGGTCGTGCGCCAGATGGCAAAATCGGCGGCGTTGCGTTTGTCCGAGACGTCGCCGATGCGGCTTTCGCCCTCGGAGTCCTTGGCGTCCGTGACCACCCTCGCCAACCGGCCGTAATCCTCGACCGTGGAGACGTCGAAGTAGAGCCCGCCGTCGATCTGGTAGCAGTGCCTGTCCGCGATGCTCTTCGCGAATTCGATCATTTCCTCGATGTAATCGGTCGCAACCGACCATTGCGCCGGCTCGCGGATGTTGAGCGCGCGCGCATCCGCCTTGAACGCCTCGGTATAATGTTGCGCGATGTCCCAGATGCTCTGCGACTTTTCGGCTGCCGCTTTCTCCAGCTTGTCCTCGCCCGCGTCGGCGTCGTCGGTCAGATGGCCGACATCGGTGATATTGATGATGTGGGTGAGATCGAACCCCTTCCAGCTCAGCGTGCGCCCGAGCACGTCGGCGAAGACATAGGCGCGCATATTGCCGATATGCGGGTAATTGTAGACCGTCGGGCCACACGTATAGACGCGCGCCTCGCCCTCCTGGACGGGGGTGAATATCTCGATCTCGCGGGTGAGCGAGTTGAACAGTCTGAGAGGCGTGTCGCGCATCGCCCGCGCCTTGCCCTGCCCGTGCGCGGGCGGTCAAGCGCCGACGCAGAACCAGTCACTATTCGGCGGGGCACTTCTCGTCGCTTTCGCCCGGCTCGCATTCCTCCTCGGGCGGTTGCCACAGGTTCTCATTGCCCGCCCCGGTCACCGGATCATCAATCAGCGGATCGAGCGCGGGATCCTCCAGCGTGTTGATCTCGATCAGCATCGTTCCCTCGTCGCCATCGGCCACGCCGTCCTCCGCTTCGCTCGATTGGCGGATTTCCTCCTCGATCAAATCCTGCAGCGGGATGTCGGAGATGTTGAAGATCGGCCTGTTCGGGACGAAGAGACCCCGGCACGATGACGGCGAGGCTATCTCACACCCGTTGATGGTCGAAGCGGAATCGAAGTTCGAGTCGATCGCCGTTTCGGGGATCGCATCGAGTCCCGTCTTTCCGTTGACCACGCCGTTGATCACGATCGGCTGGGTGCTCGAGCTTTCGCCACTGTCCGAAATCCTCAACGAATTGACCGTGAACCCGCGCCTGTCCGCAAAATCGGTTCCTTCGCCGGTGTTCTGGATGAAAACGCGGCTGCCGGTGGTCTCGATCGTCAGCGCATCGGCCCGGATCACGCCATCCGGGCGCACAACTCCGTCGTTCTGCGCCAGCCGCTCGTCGATCTGCTCGGTAGTCATCCCCTGAATGTCCTCGAAGGCGGCATCGGTCGCGGCAATGAAATCTGTCGCCTCGATGGCGATGGTCCCAGCGAGGCCTCCGTTGCTGTCGAGCAGCGCAACTCCCCCCGCAGTGCTGTCGATGCGCACCAGATTGCCCGCGTCGATCTCCAAGACCGTCTCGGCGCCTGCGCCGGTCACGGTCAATTCGCCTTCCACGCGGACATCGCCGGCGGTGAAAAGCGTCAGTCTTCCCCTGGAGGAGAATGTTCCCGCATCGGCGCTCGATCCGTCGCCCGCAGCCACCTCGACGCTCCGCACGACGATATCGCCGCTGGCGCCTTCCTGGTTTTCGACCGCGAAAAACAGATCGCCGCCGCTATGAATCCGGGCAATCTCGTCCGCATCGAGCTGGAAGCCGCTTTCGCCGTCCGCCTCTCCGCCCAGCAGCATATCGCCGCGCGAGAAGATACGGATGTCCTCCGTCCGCGTTGCGTCGCCCAGCCTGCCGCCGCTCGATATGGCGATATCGGCCGCAGCCACCTCGATCACCTGGCCGACCACGCTTGCATCCACTTCCAACGTGCCGAAGGTGTCGAGCGCCAGCGTTCCGCCTGCCGTGGCCGCGCCGGCGATCCGCAGCGTTCCGAACGATGCCAAATTCATATTGCCGCTGGCATCCGCCGAATTCACGGTGAGACCGTCGTCCGCCAATACAGCGATGTTGCCTGCCGTGGCGATCAGGTCGGCGGTCAGCGCATCGTTCGAGCGAATAGAGATGTCCGCACCATGCGCGAGGAGGAGGCCCGTAATCGCGGCCAGGTCCACGTCGATTGCGCCCGTGGACGAAAGATCGGCGCTGGCGGCGGTCAGCTGGCCGACCCAGCTGCCGCCGGTGCCCGCGCTCACACTCACTGCATTGCCCGCAGTGAGTGCGTCTGCCGTCAGTCCACCCGCGGAGCCCGCGAGCGCCTCGATGTCATTGCCTGCATCCACGGTGCCGAGCGCGATGTCCTCTCCTTCGAAAAGGGCGCTCTCGCCCGCAACCGCCGTGTCGACCTGAACGCTGCCGGTAGCGATGGCGAAGATGTCTTCGGGCGCGCTCATGCTGCCGATCGCGAGCGTCCCACCGTCCGCGATTGCGAAGATCGTTCCGTCGCTGGTCGCAACGCTGTCCAGCGTGATGTTGAAGCCATCGATCGAAGTGTCTCCGCCCGCATCGATCGTCGATCCGGTCACGTCGCCCAGCGCCAGAAGCGAGACTTCGCCGGCGGTCTCCAGCGAATTGAAGCTCATGTCGCCCGAGGTTGTGATGCCTGCATCGCCAGATCCGGATGCATCCTCGAACGTAACGCCGCCCAGGGCGGAGATGCTCAAAGCGCCCCCGCTCTGGACGATGTCCCGTCCGGTCATTGTCTGCTGGACGGAAAGATCGATGTCGCCCCCCGCAACGAGATCGCGCACCGTGAGCGAACCCCCAAACGCGCCGAGCTGGAGACCCGTCCCGGCGGTCACGTCCCCCGTGGCGGCGATGCTGCCATTGGCGCCAAAATCCACCGCGCCGCTCGCCGAGGCGTTGTCAAACGCGATATCGCCACCCGCGTCGGCAAGAAAATCACCGCCCTGCGCCTCCATCGTCCCGAAGGAGATATCGCCCGCAGCGTCGAGCGCGATACCGCCGCCAACCGTCGCATCCCCCGATGTCAGGTCGCCACCCGCATCGAGCGTTGCATTGCCGCCTGTCTGCAAATTGCCCGTCGAAATATCGGTTGCAGCCTGGACCAGCAGCGCGCCGCCCGTCGATAGATTACCTGTACTGACCGCGCGTGCGGAAAGGATATCGACCGAACCGGCATTGGTCAGAGCGCCCGTGATCGTCACATCGCCGGAGCTGGACTGGAGCGTCGCAGTGCTGGTTCCAACGAGGCTTCCCAGGGTGACGCTGGCGCCGTCGATCGAAGTCGAGAAGCCTGCCCGCCGCTGCGCCACTGCGCTGATATTGACCGCACCGCTGGCGATGACCTCGACCTCGTTGGCGGCATCCACCCCGCCGAGCGTGGCGCTACCCCCGGAGGTGACGAACACGCCGTCCTCGACAGAGCGAGCCGTGCCCGTCAGCACGACGTCGCCGCCTGCGGTGAGCAACACGCGGTCAAGTCCGCCGTCGTCCGCCCCGCCGAGCGCGATTGCCGCGGCCCCGGAGATCGACCCGGCTGCCGTGACCGCGACATCATCGTTGGCCGATTGGAGGGTACCGAAGGACACATTACCGTCGGTGCTGCCGATCGTGACCCCTTCGCCCCCCGTCACATCGCCCATGGAGATGTTGCCAGGAGCGGCGAATACGGCCGCGCCGTCGCTCTGCGCCGCGCCGCCGGTTATCGCGACGCCTGCGTTCACCACCAGATCGTTGGTGCCGTTGATCAGCGTTGCATAGCTAATGGTTCCGCCCGCATCGATGGCGAAGCCCTGCCCCGCCTCCATCTGCGCCAGCTGGATGTCGTCCCTCGCGTCGAGATCGATCGCCCCCTGCACGGTAATTGTGCCGTTGCTGAGGATGTCGCCCGCGTTTGCGAAAATGCTCAGATCGCCCGCGCTCGTGCCACTGTTCACCTGGACGGTCGGCGCGGTGAAACTGGCAGTGCCGCCCGCATTGCCCATTGCGAAGCTATCGACGAGGATGCTCGTGCCGGCCGAAACGCCGAGCTGACCCGTCCCGCCCGCCGCGGCTTCGAGAGAACCAGCGGTCACGCTGCCGCCCGCGTCGAGCAAGACGTCCCCATCGGCGAGGATCGAACCGACCGCGATATCGCCGGTGGCCGCCATATGAGCCAGATCGTCCGATTCGATGTCGCCGCCCGCAATGCCCCCGCTCAGTGCGTTGAGCACTGTGCCGAGCCCGCTGAAGATACTCCCGAAGCTGATCGACTGGGCGACGATATCGACATTCGATGCGCTCGCGATGATCGAGCCGGGTCCACCGTTGAAATTGCCGCCGGCGGTTGCGCTGAAGGCCCCGGTGCTGTCGATCGTCGCCAGACCGCCGGGGTTGTTGGTGTGGGCGACATTGATGTTGCCCGCCGCGTTGACCGTCGATGCCCCGCCGACCACCACCTGTCCGGTGCCGTCGAACATGTAATTCGCATCCGCGGCCACCGTGACACTCATGTCGCTGAGAATGGTGATCGGCCCGCTCGAACCGCTCATCGTGAAGCTGGGCGTGCCTGGGGCAGTCTGCAGTCCGCCCACGGTAACGGTGAGCGAGTCCATGGTGATCAGGCCCGCGGGATCGACCGAGCCATCGGTGATGGTGATCTGGCCGCCGGCGGTGTTGCCCACGACGGTGCCGCCGCCTGCAATGCCACTCGAATCGATGGTAACCGCGCCGAGTGTGAAGACGCCGGGGCTGCCGTCTTCGGTGGCGAGCACGACATTGCCGCCCGCGCCCGCCCCGCCATTGCCCTGAAGGCCTGGGGAGACTCCGAAACCTCCCCGGGTTCCCCCCATTCCGCCATCGCCGCCATAGCCGATGGCTTCGAGCTGCAACGCGCCGCTCAAGATGGTCCCGCCGATCGCCAACAGTTCGGCCGTGCCACCTGTGCCGTTGCCTCCATTGCCGCCGTTGCCGACGGTACCGATCGATTCCGCCCCGATGTCACCACCATTGCCGCCCTGGCCGCCGTATCCGTATTCTCCGAAGGTCGACTCGGAATCGAGCGCCAGCTGGATGGTGCCGCCGCTGCGCGCAAGCAAGGTCTTCACGCCGCCTGTGCCATTGCCGCCCGCGCCGCCATTGCCCGCCTGCCCGTCGGAGAAATGTTCGCCTCCGCGTCCGCCAAAACCGCCCGCGCCCTCGGCGCTCATGAACAGCGATCCGTCGAACACGAACAGCGCGCCTTCGCCGCCGATATCGATGATCGCCTGGCCGCCCTCCCCGTCGCCACCGCGGCCGCCCTGGCCTGCGGCGCCCGGACCCTCGACGCTGCCGCCCGATCCGCCGCGTCCGCCTATGCCGCCCGCGAAAATGCCGCTTTCGACAAGCCCGTCCAGTACCTGGTCGCTTGAGGTGATCGCAAGCTCAGCGAGCCCGCCGGTGCCCGCGCCGCCGGCCCCGCCGGCGCTTCCATCCGAGCCATCGCCACCCGACCCTCCGAACCCGCCCGCGCCGATGTCGAGGAAACCGAGATCGTCTATCGCCATCGCGCTGACCAGCCGCGCGCTGCCGCCGGTTCCTGCGCCGCCATCGCCGCCGTCGGCGCCGAAGAAGTCGGACCGTCCGTCGCCGCCGAAGCCGTTGGCGTGAAGAGTGATCGAATTGCTGCTGAAGAAACCGCCGCTGCCCTTGGTCAGCAGCACCGTTCCTCCTGTACCGCTGCCGCCGGCCTCGCCCGCCGCCCCGGACACACCGAACGCGCTTGCCGAAGCGCTGACGTAACCCGTCATCACATTGGCGTTGCCCAAGTCAATCGTGACAGTACCGCCTCGCGCGTCGGCGGTTGCGCCGTCGCTCGCGGGGATATTCCCTGGCGTGGCGGAAGCGTTCGCCCGCGCGCTCAACCCGCCGAGCGTTACGGTTCCTTCGGCAAATGCGATGTCCACACTGCCGCCCGTCGCATCGCCCCCGATGAAGCTGCCTTCGAAAAACGAATCGCCCCCGCTGAAGTTGCCTTCGGAAAACATCACCGCCCCTGCCGAGGCATCGAGAGCGAGTTCTCCGCCCACGCTGAGCGAACTTGCGGCGCCGCTGAGAGTGAGGGTGACGGAACCACCCTGAGCTTCATCGGCAATGGGATCGCTTCCGTCGAACAGAATCTCCGAAACCGAACTGGCGTCGAGCACGAAATCGCCGCCGACCGTCAACCCACCGCCATTGTTGATATCGACGGTGATCCTGCCGGGTGCGGGAGGGTCACCTTGTCCACCCGAACTGAACCCGTAGAGCCCTGCAAAAGCCAGAAGATCGCCCCCTACGGCGATGTTTCCTGCCGGCAACACGCCGTCAGGATCGCCGTTCGCCGCGATGGTCATCGTGGCTGCCGAACTGCTGAGCCGCTGGAGAATGACGTCCCCGTCGATCGCGATCTCCCCTCCGGGATCGGCAATCATCGCAATCGTGCCTGCAATGATTTCAAGGTTGTAATTCCCCAGCGGATCCCCGCCCATCAGGAAACTCTCGCCATTGCCCACCGTCAGATCGAATGCGCCGGCAAAAATGGTCGCGCTCGAAGTCAGGGTGGCATCGCCAAGGCTCACCGATCCCTCGCTGGCCTGGAGGAAAATCGTCCCGTTGGCGTCTTGCGAGGCTGCCGCGGCGGGCTCGTAACCGAGCCTGCCTTCGATCAGGATGTCCAGACCGCTTCCTGCCGCGAAGAATTCGATAGCGTGCGGGTCGGCGGATATGAGATTGCCGCCGCTATCGCGCAGCGGGACCGAGGCCGGGCCGGTGGTGATGCCGGTGTGAGTGATGCCATTGCCCGGTTGTGCATTCTGGGTGGCGAAATAGAAGTTGAAACCGCCGTTGCCATCAAGAAACACCGAGCCTGCCTCGGCCGACATGTAGAGCGTGCTGCCATTGATATCGACGGTGCCCGCCTGCGTGATCGTGGGAGCGAAGACAATTGCATAGCCATTGTCGCCCGGTGCGGTGATGCTCGCGCCTTCCTGGATGATGACCGAGGAGAAAGAATCGCTCGTGCCGAGGAAATCGATCTGGTTGCTGTCGTTTATTGCCTGGATGTCGCTGGTCGATAGAATCAGGCTGCCGACATTGAACGCCGCGCCCGGCGTGACGAGGATCCCGCCCGCGCTGTAGAACCAGATATTGCCGCCGGTGACCGGCCCGAAGTTGGTGTTGACCACGCTGTTGACGGTGCCGCCGAAGGCGATCCCGCGCATGCCTCCGGCCCCGTTGGCGGGGGCGATGACGCGGTTGAGGACTGTGTAGTCGAAGGTCCCGCTCTGGAACAGGAGCTCGGTCCCCTGGGGCAGGAAATTGACGTGGCTGGTGTTGTTCGCCGTATCGAGCGTGGTCCAGTTGATGATCGTCGCGTTGGTACTGAGCGTGACGGTATCGCGGGTCGCCGAGCGAGTGATCGCGGTGGTGGCCGCGCCCTGCGTCACCGTGGCGGTGGCCTGGACCGCCTGGGTGTTGTCGATCCGCGGCCCTACCGTCTGCGCCTGCGCGCCCGAGGCGAGCCCGGTGACGAGCCCGAGAGCCAGGGCGGCGGTCGATCCGCTCGCCAGCCAGCGCCTGCGATCCTGCTTGTGTGCGTCACCCATTGCCATCTCCATCGCTTTAGTCGCCCAGCCTCATCACGAAATTCACCAGCAGCCGCGCATCGCCGCGTTCCAGTTGCAGCGGCGAGCGCTTGAGCGGCACCGCTCCGACCACTTCGACGAAGGCGCGCCGCGCGATATTGGCGCGCAGACCGCCGCCGAGCGACCGCAGGGTCACCGGGTCGCCGGTGACATTCTTGGTCCACGCCGCTAGCGAATCGTAGAACACGAACGGCTGCCAGGCGATGCCGTCCTGGCGGTCGGGCAGGAGCGAACCGTATGACAGTTCGAGCTGCGCGCCGATGCCGCTGTCGCCCACCACCGATCCCGGATCGTAGCCGCGGCCGATGGTGAAATTGCCGCCCGAGAACTGCTCGTAGGAGAGCAGCGCATCGGGCGAATACTGGAATCGGGGCTTCAGGCTGATCGTCCACAGCGGCGCCGGGCGGTAATCGACCTGTCCCTGGCCACGCAAAATGAACGCCGAAGGGTCGCCGTCGAGCCGCCCGAGCGGCACCCGGCCCGGCAGGAAGCAATTGGCAAAGCCCGCGCCGCACGGCCTGCTCGCGCCAAAAATATCGAGCCCCTGCCGCGCTTCGAGCATGCCATAGACCGACCAGCGCGGCTCGGAGAGCGAATAGCCTGCCAGCCCTTCGACAGTGCGCGGATCGAGAAAACTGCTCTCCACCCGCAGGAAAGCAACCCGAAGCTCGTCTTCCGAAAGCGGCAGTCCGCTGAATTCGAGGTCCTGATCGATCCATTCGAACCCGCCCGACAGGTTCCAATTGGCGGTCTGGCTACGCTGGAGCGGATACGCCGCATAGAGGCTGGCGATGAGGGTGGTGGCGTCGAACACGTCGGGGCCGGGCACGTCGGGCTGGGTCCATGCGTGAATGGCGCTGGCTCCCAGGCGCAAGCCGTTATTGCCGATACCGAATTCGTGGCGGCCCTGGACCACCACCTGTTCGCTCCAATCCTGTGCGGAATAGACGCTCAATTCGGTAAGATCGGCGAGGCCGGTGAGGCCGTTTATCTGCGTGCGCAGCGAGGCGCCGAACGGGCCGGTCGCATCGCCGCTCCAGTTCTGCACCGCGACATCGGCTTCGAAGCGGTCGAAGATCACATCGACAATACCGATTAGGTCACCCGGCCGCGCGGCTCCGCCTGCATCGCGCGTGAGCGAGAAGCGTACGTCCATTCCGGGGATATCGCGCGCGAGCAGAAGCATGCGCTCCGCCTCGCGCCGGTTGAAATGCGGCTCGCCGCGCAGCTTCTCGAAATAGCTTTCGATCATCGCGCCCGAAGGCCCCGCATCGCCGCGGATCACGAGACCGGTCAGGCGGGCGATGACCACATCGAAGCGCACAACCCCGGTGTCGATCGCTTGTGGCGGAACCTGCACCGTCGCGACATAGCCCGCCTGGCGAAGCAGTTCGCTGGCCCGATCGCGAATGTCGCAAATCCGCGCGACGCCGATTTCCTGGCCCGCAAGCCCGTTCCAGCTGGACGCCAGCAAACCCGGTTCGATGCCCTCGGCTCCGGTGAATTGGACGTCCGCCAAGGTGAAGCGGATGTCGGCGAATTGCGGCTCCGCGAGCGGACAGGCTGTGTGGTCGAGCCCGGCGTCG
>JBBSMH010000054.1:0-10007 GCA_038233275.1 Sphingomonadales bacterium
CCGGTGAAGTTGCGGCCGATTATGACTCGCGCCCCGTCCGCCACCGCGCGACTGCCCGTGTCGAGCACTTCGAAGCGCGTGGGGCAGGCAGGCGTTCCTTCAAGGCCCAGGCGAACGGCAGCTGCGCCGGTCCGGGCCATTTGCAATTCGGTCGTGCCGTCGGACAGCGCGGCGTTCAGCGCCGCGTCGATGTCGATCAGCCTCTGCCACCGGGGGATGCCCCGCGGAAAGGCGGTAGCGACGTTCCGGCCCTCAATGGAGACGAGGGTATCGTTGGCGGCAACGCCCGCGCGCTCCGCCGGCGATCCGGGCGCCACGGCCTGCACCGAGATATCGCCCGAGAGGCCCAGTTGCGCGCGAACGGCCTCCGGATCGCCATAGGCATGGGCATCGTGAAGCAGCACCCCGATGGCGGGGGCGGCTCCCTCGCAATAGCGCGCATTGCCCGTAACCAACCGCCAGCCGGTGGCGAACAGCTTCGCGTCGCGCTGTTGCAATTGCATCAATCCCGGGGCGGCGACGGGGGCGGCTGCCTGCGCCAGGGCAGGCACGTGAACGGCCGCCAGCAAGGCTATCGCCGCCAGGCTTTTCACGATGCGCTCGCCGAACCCTTCACCGCCTCGGCCAGTTCGTCATAGCCGACCGCGCCTTCGAGCACGCGGTCGCCCGCTACCCAGCTGGGCGTTCCGGAAAAACCGAGCGTCCGCGCCAGCGAGGCGTTGTTCACGAGCTCGGCGGTTGCTGCCTCGGAACGCGCAAAGCTTCGCGCCCGATCCATGTCGAGCCCGGCTTTGGCGGCGGCATCCGCGACATTCTCCGGCGTCGGCGAACCGGTCTCGAACATCGCGCGGTAGAAGGCGCCGAACTTGCCCTGCTCCGCTGCAGCAAGGCCCATCCGCGCCGCTTCCTCGCTGCCCGAGAAGATCGGCCATTCGCGGACCACCACTTTGAGCTCGGGGTCTTTGGCCACCAGCCGCTCGATATCGGCGACGCTGGCGCGGCAATAGCCGCAGCCGTAATCGGTGAATTTGACCAGAAGTTTGCTGCCGTCCGGATTGCCGAGCACCGCGCCCGGAAACGGCGCCTTCACCTCGTCGGCGACTGCAACCAGCCGATCGGCCGATTGCTGTTGCTGGAGCGCTTCGGCCATCTGCGGCAGGATATCGGGATTCGAAACGAGATAGTCGCGCAGCTGCCCGTGCCCCAGCCCGCTGAAAGACCAGATTGCCGCCCCCGCAAAGCCGAAAAGTGCAGCGGTCAGCGCCGTCAGAATGCTCTGTTTCATTGCCTGCCCTGTAAAACTCTCAACGCCTCGCGCCGCGCCCCTGGTCCATCTGCTGCTCGAGCAAGGCTCGCGCCTGCATGCCAATATCCTGTGCGCGAATCCAGTCGGGCGTCCCCTCTTCCAATTGCGATTCGGCAGCCTGAGCGCTGCGCATGGCAAGCGCGTACTCGCGGCTCATTACCTGCTGTTCGGCGCTGGCGAGCCGCGCGCGCGCCATGTCCCCGCGCGCAGCATAGACCGTGCCGAGCTGGCGCCAGGCGAAAGGATTGTAGCGATCGCGCGCTACTGCCGCGCGCAGCACCTGCTCCGCCTCTTCGTGGTGCGAAGCGTCCTCGGTCGCGATCAGCGCATGGCCGAACATCGCGGCGATCAGCGGCTGGGCGTTGCTGAGTTCGGTCGCGCGGCGCAGCGGGGCGAGCGCTTCCTGTGCGCGGCCCGATTCGAGCAGGACCTGCCCCTGCAACTCGAGCAGGTAGGGGTCGTCGGGCGCATCCGCGATAAGCGATGCGGTCTCCTCCAGCGCTTTGTCGATCTGTGCGGCCTTGTGGTAGGCATAGGCGCGGGCGTAGCGCGCTGGCACGGACTGGTCGCTGACGGGATAATCGTTGAGCGTGCGGCGGGGCTCTTGCAGATAGCCGGCGAGCTTGGCCTTGATCCGCTGGAAACGGGCCTGCAGGCGCGGATCGTCCGGAGCCTGCCAGGCGGGATCATTTTCGTACACCTCGCGCAGGATGGCGATGCGATCGCCGGAAAGCGGATGCGTGCGGACGAATGTCGCCTCGTCGCTCTGACTGTAGCCGTAACGGAATTCCTGGTTCTGCAGCTTCTTGAAGAAATCCAGCGATCCACGGCCGGAAATGCCCGCGCCCGACAGATATTTGGCGCCCGCAAGGTCGGCGGAACTTTCTTCGCCGCGCGAATAGGCAAGGACCTTGCCCAGGGCCGCGCGCTGGCCCGCCATGATCGCGGCCATCGCGGCATCGCCCGCGCCCGCGAGCGCGGCGCCGATTCCGGCAATCAGCGAGAGGATCGATATATTGCTGGCTGCCTTCAATCCGTCGGACTGGCGCACGATATGCCCCCCCGTGATGTGCCCGAGCTCGTGTGCAATCACGCCCTGGACCTCGTTGGAGGTGTTCGCCGCATCGATCAGACCGCTATGGAGGTAGATCACCTGTCCCCCTGCCACGAAGGCATTGAGCGTGGGATCGTTGATCAGGACGATGTCGACGGTGTCGTTTTCCAACTCGGAAGCTTCGACGAGCGGGGTTGCGAGTTCCTGCAGGAACGCTTCGGTCTCCGCATCGCGCAGGATCGATTGCGCCAGCGCCGGCTGCGCGGCAAGCGCGAAGGCGGCGATGCAGGCGGACAGCCACGCAGCGAGGCGGGTGAGGGCACTCATGCGGCTCTGCTAGCGGATTTCGCCCTGAACCGGAACTGAAGGCTGCGGTGTCAGACCGGCCCCCCCTTGCCAGCCTTCGCGGGATCGTGCGCCTGGTCGACCGTCTCGACGATCTTCTCGGCCTCGCCATCGTGTGCAAGGCCGATAGAGCTCAGGAACTTTTGGCCAGTCTCGTAGCTGTCCCCCAGCCACAGCGGCACCCTGGCCGCTTCGATGGTGTCCTTGGCCATCAGTTCCTCAGGGCTGAAAGCTTCGCCCGCACGACGAATGAAGACCGCACGGATTTGTCCGGAATGCTCGGCCACCGCCTGGGCGAAAGCTGGCAGATCACCCTGCGTATCGTCGCCGATCAGCGCAAATCGCATCTGCGGAAAGGTTTCCAGAATGCCGGCGATCGCCGCCTGCTTGTGGACGCCGTGGCTGGACGAGCCGAAGGTTTCCCGATTGAGCCCCCAATTGCGCAGCATGAGCGGGCCCAGCGGGAGATTCCGGCTCTTCTGGAAGGCGACGAGGTAAGAAAACAGGTTCCACGGACTTGAGGAGACGTAGAAGAAGGGGTGGTGCGTCGCGGCGATCCTGTCGCCCGTCATTGCCTCATCGGGATGCTTTACGGCGCCCCCTCCAAGCGCATTGTAGAACACGTCGGCACCGGGCACGAGCAGCCGCTCGTCGGGCATCTCGAGTACGATCCGCCGCCAGTTGCGCGCGATCTGGCGGAAGCTGCCGGTGATCCCGGTTTCGATAATGGTGTCGTCGATATCCGAGATGACGGCCAGCGCCGCCGTGCTGCCGGGGGCAAGGACATGGCCTTCGACGCATTGCTCACCGTCGCGATTGAGCCAGTGCAGTGCAACGACGTCCCAGCGGGTCAGCGCCCCCGGCTGCCATTCGGGATCGAATGCGATGTCGAAGTGGACGAAGCCGTCGTGGTCGGTCACGCCCGGATAACGGCGCACCTCACCCTCGCGGTCGCGGATTTCAAGCTCGACGGGAAGGTCGGGCACCTGGCGCGATGCGAATTGCGACATCATGGTGCGCACTGCCTGCAACCGGCCGCTCTTCTCGAAGCCGGCGCGCGCGGATTTGAGCGCGCGCGCGGTCAGGAAAAGGCGACTGGCGTTGCGATAGCCGAAATAGGGCTGGACGCGGATCGGCGCGGATTTCAGCAAGGCCATGAAGCCCGCGCTAGCGGGAGGGCGACGCGATGAACAGACCCGAGGGCTCCGTCCCCTCAGTGGGGGTCAAGCGTTTCGGAGCAGGCTGCGGCCCGCCCGCTCAAGCGCCTTGATGTCCTCGGGCAGTTCGCCAAGCACCGCAATCCCGCCCTCGGGCGTCCGGCGGATCATCACCAGCGCGAATTCGTGGCCGTCTGCCCCCAATTCCTCGAAAGCGATAGGCTCGATCCTGCGCAGCTTCTTCGCGACCGAAGACTTGACCTCGCCAGCCTGCTCGACCGGCTTGCCTTCCTCTTCGCGGCGGATGCTGCGTTCGGCTTCGACGACGCCCTTGAGGCCTCCCTCGGCCTCGCGCAGGAAGCCGCAGAGCGCGCCACGCCCGATCCCGACGCGGTGCGCATGCCCCAGCACGGTGGCGTATTCGGTCAGGCGGGTCTTGTCGTAATCCGCCCCGAAGACCAGTTTGACCACCGGGGTCATCGGCGCGCGTTCTTGGACGGTAAGTCCGTTTTCGGCGACGAGTTCCTCGAATTCTTCGGGATTTTCTGCCGCTTGGAGGCTGAAATCATAGGCGCGCCCGACTGCCTGGTAGAGCGCCTTGCGGCTGCGATCCTCGCTGGAGCGAGCGACCTGCGCCAGTTCGCGCGCCGCGGCAAGGCAATCGTAAAGACCTTCGGCGGTCTCGCCCGTTTCCCGAGCCACAAAGTCCGCTTCCTCGGCAGCGAAATTCTCGACCGGTGCCGCAGTTGCGCCGACTTGCGCTTCCTCGGCTAAGCCCTCGACTGCTTCGGGCGGTTCCACATTTGCGGCAGGAGTCGCTTCGGCGGTTTCGGTGTGCTCGGTCCCCTCTTCTTCATCGCCGAGCCAATCCGGCTCATATTCGTTCCCGGGTACCGGAACCGCCTCGAAGGGGGCCGGTGAAAGCTCAGGTTCGTAGGATTCGGCAACTGCCGGATGTGCAAGAGGCTCGTCTTCCTCGTCGAAAGCGCCGGGCAATTCGACCATGCGCTTTGGTTTGTCGCGGCGAGTGACCAGGGAGGAGAGCCCCAGGCCGACGCTTTCGTCCGCCAGCGGATCGACGAGCTCGTCGACGTCCTCGTACTCGGGCTCTTCCTCGAAGTCGCCGAGACCGTAGCCGGTTTCTTCGTCCTCGTCCTCGTCCCAGAGTTCGTCATCGTCCGCCGGCTCCGCGGCGTCCGCGGGTGGGACGATATCCTCGTTCCAGTCGATCTCGTCACCCAGCTCCGCGGCATCATTGGCAGGCTCGCTGCGCACGGCAGCCGCGCCGAAAGCCGGGGTGGGAAGTTCGACCGGCGCATCGTCCAGGAATTGGGCAGACGCGGCCAGGTCGAGCACCTCCTCGCCTTCGCTCCACACGGGTTCTCCGGCATCGGCCTCGACTAGCGCTTCGCTCGGTTCGAGCGTTTCTTCGCTCGCTTCGGGCAGCGCGTCCGCACCTTCGCTCTTCTCGTCTGCTTCGAGCGCCTGTCCGATTTCGAGCAGCAATTCCTCGGCGGTCTCCTGGTCGGCCAATTCCTTCCAGCTGATCACGCCATAGACGAAGTCGATGGTGTCATTGTCGCTCGAATAGGGCAGCAGGATGCCGCGATACATGATCGCCTGACCGCGCTGGTTGACGAACTCCGCTTCGAATCCGATCGGTGCCTGATTAGCCAGGATCTGCATGTAATGGTCGGTGATGCGGCTGAGCAGACTGCGCGCCGGAACGTCGGAAAGGTGCTCGATCTCGTCCTCCGCGCCACATTCGTTCGCCAGTTTTGCGCCCAGATATTGAATGGCGGGATCCTCGGCCCCCGCAGTGAAGTCGAGCAGCACCGAATGCGGACCGAAGTCGTCGAGTGTCTCGGGCTCGAGATCCTCGATAGAAGGGAGGTTGCGATTGCCCAGCAGACCGGCCCAGTGGTTGTAGGCGCGCACCTGCATGCGGCGCTCGTCCTGCCCCACGGGCGACGGCGGAGGTTCGAGATCGTGCTCGTCCTCGCCGAAATCCTGATCTTCTTCTTCGGAAAAATCCTGCGATCCGAATGTGCCGCCAAGCCTGTCCATGGACGGTCTGCCCCCGAGATGAAATTCTTCAATCGGGCCAGCCTTACCGGCCATATGGTAAACTTATTGTTAAGAACGATGCGGGCGGCGGGGCGCCTTTTGAGGGTGTGGCGTCGACCCATCTGCGCAGAGTGGCGTCACTGGAGATAGCGCATGCGTATAGTGTGCGAGACGGCTTCTCCACCATAGTCGAAGGCGGCTTCCTCGAACTTCGGCGGACCCATGTGCACCCTGGCGTTACGCGAAAACCCGAAGCCTTCGGTAGGCATCATCATCAGAGCCCGGTCGGCCTGCCATTGCCGTTCTCGTCGTGGAGCAGCGCAATGGCATAGCGGCCGGGAGGGACCCCCTCGAACACCAGTTCGACCCGCTTGCCTGCTGCCGGCACCAAGCGCACACACCGCGAGCAAGGGGGCGTTCCCTTGTCAGAACGCGCTTTTCGTCAGGCCCCGGTCGGTGCCGCACAACCTGTCCCAGAAGCGGAAGTAGAGCCCGTAATTGCATGCATATTCTTCGTGATGACGCTGGTGATGGCTGGCGGTTATCAGCCAACCGCCTAATCGCGAGTGAACCAGCGCGCGCGGAAACAACTCCCACCCCATGTGATTGGTGACCCCCATCACAGTCATCACCGCGAGCACCAGCAGCAACATCCCGGCGTGGATCGGGATCACAAAGACCAGCAGCGGAATCACGACAGCGCCGATCAGCGCCTCGACCGGATGGAAGCTCATTGCCGCCCAGGCGGTCGGCTGGCGGCTGGCATGGTGGACCGAATGGGCCAGGCGGAACAGCCGAGGGCGATGCATCCATCGAT
Organism: Sphingomonadales bacterium; assembly: GCA_038233275.1. Classification (GTDB taxonomy): domain Bacteria; phylum Pseudomonadota; class Alphaproteobacteria; order Sphingomonadales; family Sphingomonadaceae; genus Qipengyuania. The sequence goes on from JBBSMH010000054.1 coordinate 6,747, forward strand.
GCGTCCAATAAAACCAGCTGTCGTGGGCAAAAAGGTAGAGCAGGACCGAGACGGGCAGATACCACAGCGGCCAGGCGGCCCAATCGGTGTAGATCTGCGTCCATCCGCGTTCCTGCCAACCCCAGGCGACCGCCCCGGCAGGGATGCCGTAAATCGCCGCCGAAGCGAGCGACCAGCCGATCTCGCGGCGGATCTGCGGTTCGAATCCTGAGTAATGGCCTGCCAGCCGCCGCCCGGTCACCCAGGCGAACAAGCCGCTCGTGGCCAGATAGCGCAGCGCTACGATGGCGGTCATGGCGAGCGCGGAGAAGAGGATGGCGGCAAGCATTGCTGTGCGCCTTATGCCGCAGCCGGGCCACCCTGTGCTACCCCTCAGTTCCCCAAGACGCGCAATCGGGGTCCCCAACGGCCGCGAGGCGCCGCAGAGCGCAGCGCGCCAGCCGCTCGATCTCGACCTTGCGCCGCGCCGGGGCGAGCGGATGGAGCGGCGCGGGGCGCAGGATTTCCCCGTCATATCCGTCGGCCACGATGATCCCGCAGCAATCGGGCCGGTAATTTTCAGCCTCGAGCGGGCCGCGATCGAGACCCGGCGGCACCCCCCAGTAGAACTTGTCGCAATGATCGAGGTAATCGGGCCACTTGCCATCGCCGAGCAGGTCGCCGCGCTGCACCTTGATCTCGACGATAATCACCCGTCCCTTGGTATCGACCCCCATCAGATCGGCGCGGCGCCCGTTCCTCAGCGGCATTTCGGCAACGCACCATATGTCGTTACGGGCGAAGAGGCGGGTGATCCCCCGCGCGACCATTGTTGCGGTTTCGGTCTGGGTTAGCATGTCGGCCACGGGGCGGATTTGGAACATAGAGCGAACGCGGTCAAGCCCGATCGGGCGAACACCGCGGTCCCGCAGCGGGACAGGCAATTCCCCCATTCCGCAAAGAGAGTTAACGCCGGCGACAAGATGGTGAAAAAAGCGTTAAACAACCACCTCGCGGTCGCCCGAATAGTCAGGTCCGCGCGTGAGGAATAGACCGCCACCACGATGATTCGCTTCGCCACCCTTTCCTGTGTTGCGATGCTCGCCGGCCTCGCGAGCCCTGCTCTGGCGGGCCAGGCAAGCGGAACCATGAGCGTGAGTGCGGTGGTGATCGACAATTGTAGCGTCAGCGCGAGTCCAATGGCTTTCCAGCTTGGCAATGCGCCAGGGTCGTCAGCGACTGCCCAATCCTCGGTTGCGCTCGAATGCAATAGCCCGATGGCTTACGAGGTCGCGCTCGATGCGGGACGCAACCCCGACGGCGCGCACCGCAGGATGGCCGATCCCGGCACAGGCGCTCTGCTCACTTACGAAATCTACAGCGATCCGTCGCATTCTTCGCGCTGGGGCGACCGCTACGGCGTGGACACGGTGGCCGGAACATTGGAGACGGACGGGCGCGCAATTCTTGTCGCTTATGGCGCAATCGATCCTGCGGCCACGCGTCTGACGCCCGGGACCTACACCGATACCGTGGTCGTTACTGTCGCTTTCTGAACAATCAGGCCGGTCCGCTCTCGGGCGGGAGGAGCTCGACGATTGCGCCTCGCGCAGCGTAGAATTCGCGCCATAATGTCAGCGCTGCTGCGGTGATCTCGTGCCCCTCATCCGCAGCCCCCACCAGCGCGGCAAGCCCCGTCTGCATTACCGCGCCAAGATCGCCGATGCCCTGTTCGATCGCCGCCAGCCTTTCGCCCCCGGCGGCACATGCGCGCTCGGGCAGCGAAGCGATCGCCTCGACAGGCCTCTCGCAACCCAACTGGGCCTGCTGCGCCACCGCATCGGCGGCAAGATGCAGCGCGCTCCAGCGGGCCTGCAGGTCGAGGGCGGCAGCATCCTGCTCCCCCTCCGCCAGCGGAGGGAGCATCGTGGCCTGGGAGAGGTCGAAGATATGCGAATGTGCGCTCATGATGGCGACGGAATTACCGCCGAGGAATTGCCAAAGCGCTAACGAATAACCGCTGGCATCGCCGTTTTGCCTTTGCTAAGCGCCGCGCCTGCTCGAACGGCATTGCCTTCGCATTTCGGCACCCGTAGCTCAGCTGGATAGAGCGCTGCCCTCCGAAGGCAGAGGTCACAGGTTCGAATCCTGTCGGGTGCGCCAGAAAAATCTAGGAAAACCTGTGCGCGGGCGGCTAGGGCGGCCTCGATGGACCGGCAAGAACGCCAGGCTGACAGCGATGAGGCAGTAGCGCGCGGCGAGAGCCGTGTGCGCATCGGGGTGATCTATAATCCCCGCAGCCATCGCAACCGCGGGCAGGATCTTGCCTGTGCCGAGGCCGACGGCGTGCTCGTGGCGCAGCCGCGGACCAAGCCCGAGATCGCCGAGGCGCTGGCGGATTTCGCGCGCAAGGGCGTCACCTATCTGATCATCAACGGCGGGGACGGGACGGTGCGCGATGTACTTTCCGCCGCAGAGCCCGTTTTCGGCGACGCCATGCCCGAACTCGCCGTCCTCCCGAAAGGCAAGACGAACGCATTGAACGTCGATCTGGGCGCACCGGCAGACTGGACGCTCAGCGACGCGATTTCGGCATTCGCGACGGGAAGGCGCGTCGTGCGCAGGCCCGTCGATGTGAGACCCACCACTGGCGGCCCCACGCTGCTGCGCGGCTTCGTATTCGGCGGGGGCGCTTTCGCGCTGGGCGTTCGCGCCGGGCAGGATGCGCATCGGATAGGGTTCTTCAACAGCCTCGCCGTGGGCGTCACCAGCGTCTGGGGCGTGTTGCAGGCGCTATTCGGGCGCGACAGCAACCCGTGGCGGCGCGGGGTGCAGACGGATATCCGCCTCCAGCCGGGCAATCTAGCCCTGCCCCATTCCGAACATGGCGATCCTGCCCGCCGCGTAGTGGTGCTGGCGACCACTCTGCAAAAGCTGCCTCTCGGCATCAAGCCGTTCGGCAAGGAAAGGGGCGGTCTCAAGCTGATGGCGATCGATCGGCCGCGCCGCCGGCTGGTCGGCCTGCTGCCGCTGATAGTGGCCGGATGGCACCCGCGCTGGCTTGCCAAGGCGGGTTATCACGTGGCCGACGCCGAGGGCTTCGATATTACGATCGGCGATCAGTTCATCCTCGATGGCGAGGCTTTCCCGGCAGGCAGCTATCGCGCGACGCAGGGTCCCGAACTCACCTTCGTCACCGCGTGAGCGAAACGCTTGCCTCCCGCGCCGCAGCGCAACTGGCGGGCGAAGCGCCCCCTCAGGTGACGGCATGGGCGCGGTCGC
>JBBSMH010000055.1:0-9901 GCA_038233275.1 Sphingomonadales bacterium
AAGCTGCCGACGCCAAGCCGCTGCCATTAAGCAGGTGGGACCGCGCAACGGCTTACGTTCAGCCAATCCTGATGTTGGCCTTTGGACCTGCAATGGTCTTTTTAGGATTAATTCTGCTGTTCGGCTGATTGGAGAGAGAAAAATGAAAATCGCCTTTATCGGCCTCGGCAACATGGGCGGCGGGATGGCCGCGAACCTCGTCAACGCAGGACACGAGGTGAACGCGTTCGATCTCAGCGAGGACGCGCTTGCGGCGGCCAAGGATAACGGCTGCGCGACCTTTACCGATGCGGGCGAGGCGGTGCAGGGCGTAGAGGCGGTCGTCACCATGCTGCCAAACGGCGCCATCGTGAAATCGGTCTATTCCAAGAGCGTCATCGGCCACGCTCCCGAAGGCGCGGTGCTGCTCGACTGTTCCACCATCGACGTCGCCACCGCACGCGAGGTCATCGCAGCGGCGGAAAGCGCCGGCTACGACATGGTCGATGCGCCCGTTTCAGGCGGGATCGCCGCGGCGAATGGGGGCACGTTGACCTTCATGGTGGGCGGGACCGGGCAGGCGTTCGAGCGGGCCAGGAAAGTGCTCGACCCGATGGGCAAGGCGGTGATCCATGCAGGCGATGCCGGCGCGGGGCAGACCGCCAAGATCTGCAACAACATGCTGCTCGCCATCCACATGATCGGCACCGCCGAGGCGATGAAAATGGCCGAAAAGCTTGGCCTCGACCCGCAGAAATTCTACGAAATCTCCTCGCAGTCGAGCGGTTACAACTGGTCGCTCAACGATTACACGCCCCTGCCCGGTGTGGGCACGCAAAGCCCGGCCGACAACGAATACCAGGGCGGCTTTGCCAGTGCGCTGATGCTCAAGGACCTGCGCCTCGCGATGGAGGCGGCCGAAAGCGCCGACGCCGCGGTGCCGATGGGCAGCCGGGCAGCGTCGCTCTACGAGGATTTCGCCGGTGCCGGGAATGGCGCGCTCGATTTCTCGGCGATCATCAAGACCTATTGATTTCCGAAAGCACGCGCTCGAGCCAGGCGCGCGGGGCCTTGCGCCGTCCGATCTCAGCCACGAATTCCTGGCCCCGCGCCACGCTCTGCAATTCCTTTCCCATCCATCGGGCGGGGCGGCCGTGATAGGATAGCCCCCCTTGCTTGAGCCAGGCCGGGCGCTTCCATAGGCTGGGCGGGCCGCCTGTCACCGTCAGGCGAAGCATTTCGCTCGCGGTGCGTGCGGTCCTTCCCGGTCCGCGGTATATCGCATCGTTCGGCCCATGCACGGTGAGCGCGTGGGGATGCCCCAACGCGCGCAATTCGTCAGGCACGCCGTCAGCCAGGTGCACCACATCCTCCACTTCGAGGAAGCCGAATATCCTGTGATGCGGCTCGTCCGTCCACTCTTCGCGAAACAGGCCGAAGAACAGGAACACGTCGCCCACCCCCACCCTCCGGTTGACGAGATGCGTCTGCGCCGCGCCGCACTGGCCGAACAGGCAGGTACCCTCGAGCGGACCATCTTCGAGAAACATCGGATCGTGGTGGCACGGGTCGCCATCCCCGTAGCGGCCCCGGCTCGCGCGCCGAGCATGCTCACCCAGTCCCAGATCTCCGTAGCTGGCCGAGGAAGCAATCCCTGCCGGAATGGGCAGGCTGACCGGGCGTCCGCCGACGATGGGCGAGGGGCCCCCGCCCGCCGCGCTGTCGAAACCCTTGCGTGAGAAGACGATCCGCATTGGCCGCAGCGCTGCCGCCTGCGGGTGGAGATGACAAGCCTTTGCGCCCCCGCGCAATACCGACTATTGCGCCCCCATGCGGGATAAAGTCACTGCGCTGGTGATGGCGGGCAAGCGATCGGGCGCGCTCGACCCGCTCGCCGAGCGCGCTCGGGTTACTCAGAAATCTGTGGTCCCGGTCGGCGGGAAGCCGATGATCGAGCACGTCATCCAGGCGCTCGCCGAGTGCGAGCGGGTGGCGGAAATCCGCATCGTAGCCCACGACGAGGAGGAAATCCGCGCCATTCCTCTGGTAGGAAAGCTCGAGAGCCAAGGGCGGCTGATGTTCCGGCCCGGCGCGTTCAACCTGGTCGACAGCGTCTTCTCGGGCGCTCAGGGCGCGGACTTCCCGCTGCTCATCACCACTTCCGACAATTGCCTGGTGACGGCACAGGGCTATGCCGAGTTCATCGGGAAATGCCGCGAAGCGAGCGCCGATGCAGCCGCCGCGCTCGCCCGCAAGGAAGACGTGATTGCCGCCGATCCGGAAGGGCAGAAGAAGTTCTACGAGTTTTCCGACGGCGGCTATTCCAACTGCAACACCTACTGGATCGGCAATGCCGGCGCATTGTCCGCGGCGGAAATCATGCGAACTGGCGGGCAATTCGTGAAATACCCCAGCCGCATTGCCAAGGCCTTCGGCCTCATGAACCTCGTGCGCTTCTATTTCGGCTGGGGCGACAAGGACAAATTATTCGAAAAGGTCTCGCGCCGCTTCGGCTACCGCCTGGCGCCTGTTGTCCTCTCGAAAGGCGAATTCGCGATCGATGTCGATGAGGAGCGCTCGTTTGCGGTCACCGAAAGGCTGCTCGCGCGCCGTGGAGGCGCGGCGGGTTAGCCCGCCAGCGCGGTGTCATGCGTCGCCTGATGCGCAATATCGGCTGGCTGCTCGGCGGCCGCGGGATCAACGCGGTGCTGAGCCTCGTTTATTTGGCGCTCGCCACGCGCACGCTCGGCCTCGACGGGTTCGGCTATTTCGCGCTGATCGTCGCGCTGGGGCAGACGGTGACCGGTCTTGCCAATTTCCAGACCTGGCAATTCGTGGTGCGCTGGGGCGCAGGCGAGGACGGGCCGGGAGAGGCGACGGGTTTCGCCATTGCCCTCGATATGCTCTCGGTCGCGCTGGGGGCGGTCGTGGCGGCAGCGCTGGTGTTCAGCGCGCAATTCTGGTTGCCGCTGCCCGACGATCTGCTGTGGATTGCTTTCGGCTATTCGATCGTCTCGCTGCTTGCGATCCGCACCACCCCGACCGGGCTGCTGAGGCTGCGGTTCGAATACGGGCGAGCCACCGCTGCCGAGACGGTTCAACCGATCGTGCGAGCGCTCGGCGCGGTCCTTGCGGTGGTTTTCCTGCCCACCGTGCTGGGCTTCATTCTCGCTTGGGCCGCGGCCGAGGTGGCGGTCGCGCTGACGCTGTGGATCGTGGCGGGGCGCACGGAGAAGATCGATCTCTCGCAGATTTCGCTCCGCCGGATACCGCGCGAGCATCCCGGCGCCTGGCGCTTCGTGTGGTCTACCAATATGACGGGCAGCCTCAATGTCGGCGGCAAGCAGGTGATGATCCTGCTGGTCGGCGCGATCGGGGGAGAGGCCTTTGCCGGGGGGTTTCGCGTGGCCAGCCAGTTGGGCCAGGCGCTGGTGCAACTCGCCCAGTCCGTCTCCAAGGCGATCTATCCAGAGCTCGTTCACGCGCGCGACACGGCGCACGACATGGCGAGGCGGATGGCGAATATCGCGCTGGTGGGGGGCGCGGTCGCAGTGCTGATCGCGCTGTTCTTCGGCCGGCAAGGGCTGGTGCTGATCGCGGGGGATGGATTCCGGGTCGTCTATTGGGCCATGGTCATCCTGGCGATCGCTGGCGCGATCGAACTCGTGGGCGCGAGCCTGGAATCCTTGTTGGTGAGCGCCGGGAAGGCCGGCACGGCGTTCATCGTCCGCGCGGTGCCGACGCTGCTCGCGCTACTGCTACTCGAAGTGGCGATGGGATGGAACGGGCTAAAAGGCGCCGCCTTCACCGTGCTCGGATCGAGTGCGCTTTCGGTGATCGGTTTCTGGGTCGCGATCATCTCGCTCCAGCAGATCAGGATCACGGTCGAGACGCCCTTAAGGGAGAAAGACGGCTAGCGCACCCTTAGCGCCTCGGCTTCGGCGTCGAGGCGCGCCGCGTCGCCGGGATTGGCCGCTTTGGCCCGGGCCAGCGCCTGCCGCGCCTGCGCCGCCTGTCCCAGCGTCATCCGGCTGCGCATCAGCATCACCCAGCCATCGATATTCGTCGGATTGCCCTGGAGCCGCTCTTCCAGCCGCGAGACCATCCCTTCCGCCATGGTGCGTTGCTCGTCCGGACTCATCGCACGCGCGGCTTCGAGTTGCTCCTGCGACGGGCCGGGAATCCCTGCGGCTCCGGTGAGCGGGGGCGTCGAGCCAGTCTCGGGCGCAACGGCAAAGCGCTCGGCACGTCCCGACTGCACCGCGGCGAGACGTTCTTCCACGGAAATCGAATTGATCCGCCCGACTTGTTCGATGGTCCGCACCAGATCGCCTTCCCACGGCGCGCCGGGAGGAGTGTCATCGAGCAGGGCCAGCCAGTCGTCCACCGCGCCCTCGTGGTTTCCGGACAGATCCTTGCGCACCGCCATGAAATAGCGCGCCCGGGGATCGTCGGGATCGAGCGCGATGGCTCGCTCGAACGCCTCGACGGCCGATGGGGGCATCGGGTCGCGCTCGCTTGCCATCACGCGAGCCTCGCCCAGCGAGGACCAGAGCACCGCATTGTCGCTATCGAGGGCCGCCGCGCGCTCGTAAGCCGCGACGGCTTGCGCGAATTCGCCGCGCTCGAAACGCGCAAAACCCAGTTCCTGCCATGCGCCGGGATTGTCCGGATCGGCTTCAGCGCGCGCCTGGAGCTCGTCGATGGTCGGCGCGGCTCCTTGCGTCCCGGCGAATACCTCCGGCTCCTCGTCGCCGCCCAGCGTGCTCCAGCCGATCGCAGCCGCCGCGGCCGCCAGCGCCAGGCCGAGCGCGAGGAACCCCAATTTGCTTCCCATTGTATCTTTTCCCGTCATCGCTCCCCGCTAGCAAGCGCCGGGTTGCGGGGCAATTGGGGGCTGGTTTCGCCCGGACTTTTGCCTATGATACCTGTGGGAGGGGGGTCTGGCAGCTTGGCGGAGAAAGTTCGTGTAGCAATCGTAGGTTCGGGCCCGGCGGGCCTGAGCGCGGCAGCGCGCGCGGCCGAACTGGGCATGAGCCATGTGCTGCTCGAAAAGACCGACCACCTCTGCGACACGATTTACAAATACCAGAAGGGCAAGCACGTCATGGCAACGCCCAGCAATCTGGTATTGCGTTCCGACCTCGAATTCGACGCGGGCAAGCGCGAGGCGATCCTAGGGACCTGGGACAAGCAGACCGGCGCGCACGAAGTTTGTGTGAAGCTCAGCGCCGAGGTGACCGAGATCACCGGCGGTGCGGGCGATTTCCAGCTCCGGCTCAAGAGCGGCGAAAGTGTTGCCGCCGAAGCGGTGGTCATCGCCATCGGCACGCAGGGCAATCCCAATCTGGTGCGATGCCCGGTGGGCGACGGCGCGGCGGTGCAGTACCAGCTCGACGATCCTACCGAATATATCGACGAGCATATCACGGTCATCGGCGCGGGCGATGCGGGGATCGAGAATGCGATGGGCCTCGCCGCCGACCCGCAGCAGAACAATACCGTCACCATCGTCAACCGCTCGGCCGATTTCGCGACGGCGAAGGAAGCGAATGTCAAGGCGTTGCTGGCGATGGAAGCGGACGGGCGGATCATCGTGCGCCGAGAGACCACCGCCTCCGCGATCGACAAGGGCGAGTTGGTGTTCGACACGCGCGACGGCGAGGTCCGGGCGCGATGCGACAGGGTCATCGCCAGGATGGGCTCGGCTCCACCGCGCGCCTTTGTCGAGGGGATCTGTGCCGATTTCGAGGAGCGCGATGGGCGCAAGGCGGTAAAGCCGGGCACGGGGATTCAATTCACCAGTGCGGACCGCGTTGCCTATCCGGTCCTATCCCCGACCTTCGAAGCGAGCGTTCCCGGCATCCACGTGATCGGCGCGCTGGCAGGCTATCCGCTGATCAAACACTGCATGAACCAGGGCTATGACGTGGTCGAGTTCCTCAATGGGAACACCGAACTCAAGCCTGCCGACGAGCCCATCCTGGCCGAAAAGTTCGCCACGCTGCCCGGCAAGCGCTCGGTCCACGAATGGCTCGAGACCTTCCGCACGCAGATCGTCATCCTGGAAGAGCTCTCGCCCCTGCAGATGCGCGAACTGATGCTCGACAGCCGGGTGCATGCCTACCGCGCGGGGGATGTCATCTTCACCCGCAACGATCCGGGTTCCTCCATGTTCGCGATCGCCGAGGGATCGGTGTTGGTCGAGGTCGATCCCGAGGATTCATCGGTCAGGGTGCCGATCGAACAGGGCACGATCTTCGGCGAAGTTGGGCTGATCTCGGGCCGCCGCCGCGGCGCGACCATCCGTGCGGCCGAGCCGACCGTGTGCATGGAGCTTTCCCGCACCGCGGCTCTCAAGCTGCTGTCCACCGCGCCCAGCGCCAACCGCGCGGTCAACCGCATCACCATCGAGCGGCAATTGCTGCAGATCTTCGGTTCCGGCCTCAGCAAGGAGGATGTCGCCGAACTGGTCGAGGCTGCCGAGATCGTCCAGGTCAGCGCGGGCGAGAAGGTCATCGAGGAGCGGGCCGAGGACAAAGACATCTACATCATCCAGCGCGGCTCGATGATCGTGGAAAAAAACATCGGGGGACACCCGGTATTCCTCTCCTACCTGCCCGCCGGGGCCTATTTCGGCGAGATGGCGGTCATCGACGGGACCCGCCGCACTGCGACCGTCAAGGCTGCGATCAAGAGCACGGTGGTGCGATTCCCGGGCGAGGCCTTCGTCCGCCTGCTCGAACGCAAGCCCGAACTGCTCGAACGGGCCAAGACCGACATGGCGGCGCGGCGTGAAATCAACGATTTCGTCGAGAGCCGCAAGGACAGCTTCGGCAGCGCTGCCGACATGTATTCGGAGACCGCGCGCTTCCTGATCGACAATGGCATCGGCGAAGCGACCGACGTCCTGCTGATCGATGAGAAGCTGTGCGTCGGATGCGACAATTGCGAAAAGGCCTGCGCCGACAGCCACGACGGCCTCAGCCGGCTCGATCGCGAGGCGGGGCGCACCTATGCCCACCTCCACGTGCCGACGTCGTGCCGCCATTGCGAGCACCCGCATTGCATGGCGGACTGCCCGCCCAATGCCATCAAGCGCGGCCCGGATGGGGAAGTCGTCATCGACGAGACCTGCATCGGCTGCGGCAATTGCCAGCGCAACTGCCCTTATGGCGTGATCCGGATGGACGCCAAGCCGCCGCCCAAGCCGTCGCTGGTCAGCTGGCTGCTGTTCGGGCGCGGTCCCGGCCCGGGCGAGGCGCCCTATCCCTGGCGCAAGAAGAAACTGGAGAAGCAGGACCCGGAACGGCCGAAATTCGCCATCAAATGCGACATGTGTTCGGGGATCGAGGGAGGGCCAGCCTGCGTGCGCGCCTGTCCCACCGGCGCGGCTATCCGCGTGAGCCCGGAAAAATTTCTCTCGGTCGCCCGGCTCGAGGAGATCGAGTGATGGCCAGCGTGCCGGACGGAGATTTCGCCTTCCACGAGGAACGCCGCGCTTCGGACCACGAAAGCTTTCTCGTGCATCGCGGCTTTCGCTGGTTGAAGGTGTCGCTTGCGCTGGGCGTGCTGGCGATCCTCAGCTATGTGCTGATCGACGTCGAGCCGCGCCACAACGGCGGCAGCTGGTACGGTTACACGCTGGGCACCATCGGCGCCTTGCTGATCGTCTGGCTGAGCCTGCTCGGCATTCGCAAGCGGCGCGCCAACCCTGGACGCTGGACCCTTAAGGGCTGGACCAGCGCGCATGTCTATCTCGGCCTTGCGCTGGTGGTGATCGGAACGCTCCACACGGGATTCCAACTCGGCTGGAACGTCCATACCCTCGCCTGGGTGCTGATGATGCTGGTTATCGCCAGCGGCATCTACGGTATCTCGGCCTATGCCACCCTGCCCGAAAAGCTCAGCCGCAACCGGCGCGAAATGACGCGCGGCCAGATGGTCGAAGCTCTGGCCGCGATCGACCGCCAGCTCGATGCCGCTGCCCAGCCGCTCGGACGCGACGATGCGGACCTCGTCATCGCCGCGCTCGAGCACGATGTCTTCCACGCGGGCGTGTGGTCACGCCTTACCGGCCGCAGCCGCCGCGATCCCACGGCGCGCGCGCTCGAACATATCTCGACCTCTCGCGCCTACGACAGCGGGGCGGACGATGCGGCGCAGCAGAAGGTGCGCGCCCTGCTGGGGCGGCGGCAGAACCAGGTCGAACAGATCCGCCGGTATATGCGCACCAAGGCGCTGCTCGAAGTGTGGCTGTTCATCCACGTGCCGCTGACCATCGCGCTGATCGCGGCGCTCGTCGCGCATATCGTCAGCGTGTTCTATTATTGGTGAAGCGGGCAAGATGAGCTTCCTGATCCGCACTGTCGATTACACCGCCACGGGTCGCGAAATCATCCGCGAGCGCGAGGTCGCGGGCAGTAAGCTGACCCTCGGCCGCGCGACCACCAACGATATCGTGTTGCCCGATCTGGCGGTGGAGCAGCATCATGCCACGCTAGAGGACGCGGGCGGAGGAAGATTGCGCGTCGCTTCTGCCGGCACTCTCGGATTCCTGCACGAGGGCCGCAGCACCAAAGACACCAGTTTCGACGCCAGCGAGGGCGGCGAACTGACCTTCTCGACCTATCGCTTGCGCTTCTCTCGCGAAAGCGAGGGACAGGTCGCGGTCACCATCAGGAAGAGCGAGCGGGCCGAGGGAGCCCATGATGCCGTGCGCCGCTTTGCCCTTGCAAGCGCCCTGCCCGGCAAGCGGGCAATGGCCTGGACGGCGTTCGGTGCCATCCTGCTGGCCTTTCTCGCAGTGCCGATCTGGTCCCACCTCAAGCGCGAGCAGCGAGAGGCGGATTACGACCGGGCGGGCCAGGTGGCCATGGACGCGAGCTGGAGCACCGGCGCGCTCAGCCTCGCGCATCACGGGCTGGAGGACAATTGCGAGGCCTGTCATGTCGAACCCTTCGTGGCGGTGCGCGACGAGACTTGCCTGAGCTGTCACCAGGCCATCGGCGATCATGCCGAAAGGCCGCGCCTCGCCAGCAGCCGCGGACCGATGGGGACCGGCGACGCGCTGCAATGGGCGGTCGCCGACATGTTCGGCAAGGAAGGGCCCGAGGCCTGCACCACCTGCCACACCGAGCATGAAGGGCCGACGCGGATGGAGCCGGTAGCGCAGCAATTTTGCGCCGAGTGCCACGATACGATGGACGCGCGCCTCACCGATACCCAGCTCGCCAATGCGGGCGATTTTGGAACCAACCATCCACAGTTTCAGGCGGTCGTCTGGGCCAAACCCGGGCAAGAACAACTCGCCCGTATCCCGCTGGGCGCAAACCCGCGCGAAAACCACGGGCTGCGCTTCCCCCATGATCTGCACCTGCAATCGGGCGGCGGCGTGGCGCGAATGGCGAGGAGCCTGAGCGAATATGGCGCTGCGCTCCAATGCAGCGATTGCCACCGCAAGGCGCCCGACGGTGTCGGCTTCCAGCCGATCGAGATGGAAGAGGATTGCGAGAGCTGCCACAGCCTCGTTTACGATAAGGTGGGTTCCACATTCCGCACGCTGCGCCACGGTGACGTCGAACAGATGCGCGCCGATCTGATAGCGATGGACCGTGCCCCGCGCCGCCCGATCACCACCGGCCGCAGCCGCCCTGGCCAGTTTGCGCGTGGCGGGCGCTATTACCAGGATTTCGGCCGGCCGCAGCGCAACTATATCGGCATCACGCAGGCTTTGAGCCGCAACGGCGTGTGCGGCGAGTGCCATATTCCCACCCTCACCAAAGGGCGGCCCGATATCGTGCCGGTCGAACTGCGGCGCAGCTATTTCGTGAATGGCAGGTTCGACCATGCCGCGCACCGCCAGGAGGAGTGCTCGACCTGCCACAAAGCCGATGAAAGCAACAGCGCCACGGACGTCATC